>NZ_JBJHAH010000014.1:0-114877 GCF_054050915.1 Modestobacter sp. SYSU DS0875
CGCGGCGAACATCACCGGGGTCTCCAGCGCGGCGTCGTCGACCACGCAGGCGCTGGGGCAGACCCGGCAGGCGGTCGACGAGCTGTCCCGGATGGCCAGCGACCTGCGGGGGAGCGTCGCCCGCTTCGCCTACTGACGGCGGAGCCGGACCCAGCGGCCGCCGCCCTCCCCGACGGAGGGCGGCGGCCGCTGCCGCGTCCGGGGGCGGTCATCGTCCGGGTGACGGCCAGTTCACGCGTTGTCACCACGTCCTGACCGAGCGAGGCGAACGCGCAGCCGGCGTCAGGTCGCTGTCGCGCGACCGGGTGACGGCCGCGTGGCGCACTGTCGACGCCGCCCCCACGATGGGTGCACCACTTCCACAGGAGGCGACGTGCCCTACTCACTGGTCAGCGCGGCCACTCTCGGCTTCGACCTGGTCCGCCTGCCCGCCGGCGGTCAGGTGGCCGATGTGCTGCTGACCGGTCTGGGCGCCGACGCGGCCACCCTGCACCGCCTCGCCGCGGCGCACCCGGGCGCCGGGCGGCCGGCCGCCGAGCGCGCCGAGATGGCCGTCCGTGCCCGGCGGGCGCACGAGCTGGCCGCGGCCGGCGTGCCCCAGCTGCGCGACGTCCCCGGCAACGTCCCCGGCAACGTCCCCGGCGGGGCCGACGAGGGCGGCGAGCGCAACGCCCGCCTCGTGGCGCTGCTCGAGCGCGGCACGATCGGCAACACCCCCGCGCTGGAGCGGCTCGTCCGCGACGACGTCCTCGGCGCCGAGCACCCGGTGGTCGCCGACCTCGACCCGGCGGTGGCCGCCGTCGCCGCCGACGTGCTGGCCGACGCCGCCACCGGCTGGTGGGCCGCCGAGGCCCTCGACCGTCCGGTCCGGCAGGAGCTCACCGCGCCCTACGCCGCCGCCACCGCGCTGGAGCCCGCCCCGCGCCCGGAGCTCGGCCCGGCGACCGCCGGGCTGGCCGAGCTGCTCGGCGAGGTCCGCGAGCTCGGCGAGGCCGGCCGCCGGCGCTGGCGGCTCGCCGTCGAGGTCGGCAGGTCCCAGCGGCGGCCGTGGGCCGCCGCCATGCACGGCGCGTCCTGGGCCGCCCACGTGTCCGGCCGCACCCGCACCCTCGCCGCGGCGCAGCTGACGGCGGTCACCGCCTTCGTCGAGAGCGGCTTCACCTCCCGCGACGGCGCCGAGGGCGTGTGGAACGCGCTGGCCGGGTGCGTGCAGGGCCTGGCCATGTCCGACCTCCTCGACGAGGAGTCGATGGCCGTCCTCGGTGCCCCGTGGGCGATGGTGACCGGGAGGTCGCTCCCCCTCGCGGGTTAGTCCTCAGCTCGTCCCGCCGCTGCGCTCAAGAGAAGGCAGCGGATGCCGATGAAGGTCGTGTGCGGCCCACCTGGCCGGTACATCGGCAGCGGGGGAGCGCGTGGAAAAGATCAAGGTCATGGTGGTCGACGACTCGGTCGTCGTCCGCAAGATCGTGACGGACGTCCTCTCCGAGGACCCGATGATCCAGGTCGTCGGCACGGCGGCGAACGGCCGGATCGCGGTGGCGAAGCTCGAGCAGCTGAAGCCCGACCTGGTCACGATGGACATCGAGATGCCGGACATGAACGGCATCGAGGCGGTGCGGGCCATCCGCAGCCGCGCCGGTGGCCAGGCGTTCAGCCGGGTGCCGATCATCATGTTCAGCACGCTCACCGAGCGAGGCGCCTCGGCCACCCTGGACGCACTGTCCGCCGGTGCCAACGAGTACGTGACCAAGCCGGCCAACGTCGGCAGCGTCGCGCAGTCGATGGAGAGCGTGCGCCAGCAGCTCATCCCCAAGATCAAGGCGCTCACCGGGCGTCCGATCAGCTCCGGCCCGGCCGCCGCGCCCGCCCCGGCTGCGGTGGCCCCCCGTCCGCCGGCCCCGCGGACCCGCGCCGCCAAGGAGCCCGCCGTCCTGGTGATCGGCTCCTCGACCGGTGGCCCGGAGGCGCTGACCAAGGTGCTGCCGTTGCTGCCGGCGTCCTTGCCCGTGCCCGTGCTGCTCGTGCAGCACATGCCGCCGGTCTTCACCCGGCAGTTCGCGCAGCGGCTGGACCGGCTGTGCCCGCTGCGGGTCGTGGAGGCCGTCGACGGCACCCCGCTGGCGCCCGGCACGGTGCACATCGCCCCGGGTGACCACCACCTCACCGTCAGCTCCAGCGGTGGCAACAAGCGCACGGCGCTGAACCAGGCGCCGCCGGAGAACTTCTGCCGCCCCGCGGTCGACGTGCTCTTCCGCTCCGCGGTCGCCGCCTACGACGGCGCCGTCCTCGCTGTCGTGCTCACCGGCATGGGCTCCGACGGCCGGATCGGTGCCGGCCAGATCCGTGCGGCCGGCGGCACCGTCGTCGCCCAGGACCAGGCCACCTCGGTGGTCTGGGGCATGCCCGGGGCGGTGACCCAGGCCGGCTACGCCGACGAGGTCCTGCCGTTGGGCCGGGTCGCCGAGGCGATCACCCGCCTGCTCCCCCACCCCCGCCCGATGGGCGGCACCGTCCGCCCCCTCACGACCATGGGAGGCACGCGATGACGCTCACCGCCACCAGCTTCGACTGGGTGCGCCAGCTGGTGCACCGGGAGAGCGCCATCGTGCTGCAGCCGGGCAAGGAGTACCTGGTGGAGGCCCGGTTGCTGCCCATGGCGCAGCAGCGCGGCCTCTCCGGGGTCAGCGAGCTCGTCGAGTCCGTCCGCAACCGCCCGGACCCGGCCACCACCCGGCGGATCGTCGAGGCGCTCACCACCAACGAGACCTCCTGGTTCCGCGACGGTGACCCGTTCACCGCGCTGACCGGCACGGTCCTGCCCCAGCTGCTCGCCGCCCGTGGGCCCAACGAGCGGCTGCAGATCTGGTCGGCCGCCTGCTCCAGCGGGCAGGAGGCCTACACGATCGCGATGCTGCTGTCCGACGCGCTGCCGAACGCGACCAGTCGGGTGTCGATCACCGCGACCGACCTCTCCCGGGAGATGGTCGAGCGCACCCGCGCCGGCCGGTTCAGCCAGCTCGAGGTCAACCGCGGGCTGCCCGCGCCGATGCTCGTCCGGCACTTCACCCGGGCCGGCAACGAGTGGGAGATCGCCCCCGAGCTGCGCCGGATGGTGACCACGAGCGAGTGCAACCTCGCCGCGCCGCTGCCCCGGCTGGGCCCGTTCGACGTCGTCTACCTGCGCAACGTGCTCATCTACTTCGACCTCCCCACCAAGCAGGGGATCTTGAACCGCGTCCGCCAGCTCATGCGACCCGACGGGTGGCTGTTCCTGGGTGCAGCCGAGACCACCCTCGGCGTCGACGACAACTGGGAGCGGGTCGTGGTCGGCCGCGGCTCCGCCTACCGCCCGAGGAAGGGGTCCTGACCGTGCGAGCCCTCGTGATCGACGACTCCCGCGCCATGAGGCGCATCGTCGGCAGCATCCTGACCGATCTCGGGTTCGAGGAGGTGCGGGAGGCCGGCGACGGCCAGCAGGCCCTCGACGTCCTCGAGTCCGGCTACGTGCCGGACATCTGCTGCATCGACTGGAACATGCCGGTGATGGACGGGCTGCAGTTCGTCCTCGCCGTGCGCGCGAACCCGGCCCACCGTCAGGTGACGCTGATGATGGTCACCACCGAGAGCGAGCACGGGCAGATCGTCAAGGCCCTGGCCGCCGGGGCGCACGAGTACCTGATCAAGCCGTTCACCGCCGATGCGCTCCGCGACAAGCTGGCGCTGCTCGGCCTGCTCCCGGAAGGTGCCCCCGCATGACCGCCTCCCCCGAGATCGTCCAGCCGATCTCCGCGTTGCTCGACGTGCAGACCGTGCAGAGCATCGCCGACGAGGTCTGGCCGTCCCTGGTCGGCGACGGCGAGGTCTTCATCCCCGTCCCGGCCCCGCCGCCGCTCGAGCCGGTCAGTGCCTGGGTGACGATCACCGGCCCGTGGAACGGCGCCGTCGTCCTCACCTGCGACACCGAGACCGCCGAGGCGCTCACCGAGAGCGTGCTCATGCTCCGCCCGCCGACCCTCGTCGAGGACGAGGACGTCGAGGACGCGCTGGGCGAACTGGCCAACGTCCTCGGCGGCAACATCAAGTCCGTCCTGCCCGGGCCCTCCAGCCTCGGGCTCCCCCAGACCGGCGCCGCACCGCCCACCGGGCGGCTCGACGACGTCTGCCGCGTCAACGGCCAGTGGCGCGGCCAGTCCCTGACCATCACCGTCCAGGGCGCCCCCACGGCGCCGGACACCGAGCGGAACGAGGTGCCGCAGCAGTGAAGATCCTGGTGACCGACGACAGCCGTGTCATGCGGCAGATCGTGATCCGCACCCTGCGCCAGGCGGGGTACGACGACCACGACATCATCGAGGCCGAGGACGGGCAGCAGTGCCTGGCCAAGGTGGGGTCCGACAAGCCCGACCTCGTCCTCTCCGACTGGAACATGCCCAACATGACCGGCATCGAGTGCCTCGAGGCGCTGCGCGCCTCCGGGTCGCAGGTGCCCTTCGGCTTCGTGACCTCCGAGGGCTCCCCGGAGATGCGGGAGAAGGCGGCCAACGCCGGCGCCCTCTTCCTCATCGCCAAGCCGTTCAACGAGGACACCTTCAAGGACGCGCTGGACGGGGTGATCGCATGACGGCCGCCCTCCAGCCGGCCACGCTGCCCACCGCCAAGGACGTCCGCGACATGCTCCAGGGCCTCTTCGGCAAGGACGTCGTGGTCTCCCCCGGGGACCCGGTGTCGCTGAACGACAAGCCCGCCGTCGCCGTCTACGTCGACCCGACCATGGCCACCACCGCGCTGTGCCTGGTCGACCTCCGGCTCGGGGCCTGGCTCGCCGGCGCCCTCGCGCTGCTCCCCAAGGGCGGCCTCGAGGACGCGATCGACGAGGGCGAGCTCTACCCCATGCACCTCGAGGCGCTGTACGAGGTGGTGAACATCGCCGCCTCGATGTTCAACGGCGAGGGCGTCAACCACTCGAAGCTGCACACGCTCCACGCACCCGGGGAGTCGGTCCCCGGGGACATCGCCGGGCTGGCGGCGGCGTTCAACCGCATCGACCTCAAGGTCGACGTCGCGGGCTACGGGTCGGGCTCGCTGTCCATCGTGATGGCGCACTGACCCTGCCGCGACACCCAGCGCGACCCCGGGACCGGGGGAGCGCAGCCGTCACCGCCGACGGCTGCGCTCCCCCGGTCCCGTCGTCCGTCACCCCCTGGAGGGACGCGCCGCGCTGATTCCCGGGTGAGCAGTACGGCACTGTCCCTGCCATGGGGCAGAGTGACCGCCATGAGCCCGGACGGCGCCGCGCCGCCGGCGGACCTGCTGGCGCAGGCGGTCGAAGCGATGCCCCGGCCGCTGTTCGTGCTGGACGACGAGTGGCGGTTCAGCTACGTCAACCCGGCCGGCGCCCGGCTGCTGCAGCGGCGGGTCGAGGACCTGGTGGGCCGGGTGATCTGGGCGGAGTTCCCAGAGGCTGTCGGCAGCGTGTTCGCCCGGCACTACGAGCACGTGGCACGCACCGGTGAGCCGGTGGGCTTCGAGGCCTGGTACCCGCCGTTGCAGACCTGGTTCCGGGTGGACGCCTTCCGCGCTGCCGGCGGGCTCGTGGTCACCTACGACGACGTGACCGAGCGGCGGGCGGCGGAGCAGGCCCGAGCCGAGGCGGTCGCGGCCCGCGAGGAGGAGGCCGCGCGCGCCGCCGAGGCCGCGCACGCCGCCGAGCTGGCCGGCCGCCACCTCATGCTGCTCGGCGACGTCAGCCAGGCGATGACCGCGACGCTGGACAGCGACGAGGCGGTGCAGCGCCTCGCGGAGCTGGTCGTGCCACCGCTGGCCGACTGGTGCCTGGTCAGCGTGATCGAGGACGGCGTCCGGCGGGACGTCGGCCGCGCGCACCGCGACCCGGCGATGGTGCCGCACATGCACCGGTACGCCGACCTGCGCGCCCGCACGAACCAGGCGACCGCGCCGGTGCCCACCGCGCTGCGGGCCGGTCGGCCGGTGGTCATCCAGGGGATCGAGCCGCAGCAGGTGGCGGCGATGACCACCCTGGCGGCCCGGGAGGCGCTGGCGCCGCTGCGGGTGCACTCGGTGGCGACGTTCCCGCTGATCGCCCGGGGCGAGCTGTTCGGCGCCGTCACCTTCGTCACCGGTCCGGAGCGGGGTGCGTTCACCGACGCCGAGCTGCGCACCGCCGACATCATGTCCCGGCGGGCCGGGCTGGCGCTGGACAACGCCCGGCTGGCGACGGCGCAGACCCGGGTGGCCGAGCGGCTGCAGCGCAGCCTGCTGTCCCCGCCGGTGCAGCCCGACGCCCTGGAGCTGGCGGTCCGCTACCGGCCGGCGGCCCAGGACCTCTCGATCGGCGGCGACTGGTACGACTCCTTCCTCCAGCCCGACGGCGCAACCGTCCTGGTCATCGGCGACGTGATGGGCCACGACCTCGAGGCGGCCGCGACGATGGCCGAGCTGCGCACCCTGGTGCGGGCCATCGCCTACGACCGGCAGACCGGCCCGGGGGAGGTGCTGCGGCGGGTCGACCGAGCCGTCGTCGGCCTGGGCGTCGCCTCCTTGGCCACCGCGCTGGTCGCCCGGATCGAGACCGACGACGCCGACCGGGCCGCCGGCGTGCGCCGGCTGCACTGGGCCGTCGCCGGGCACCCGATGCCGCTGCTGGTGCTCCCCGACGGCACGGTGACCGACCTCGACGCGCCGGTGGGCCCGCCGCTGGGCCTGGGGCTGGACGGCGCCCGCGGCGAGGGGGCCACCGCACTGCCGCCGGGCAGCACCCTGCTGCTGTTCACCGACGGCCTGTTCGAGCGGCGGACCAGTGACCTGGACGCCGGCCGGGAGCGGCTGCGCGCGGTGGCGTCCCGGCTGGCGGGGGAGCCGCTGGAGCGGTTCTGCGACCAGCTGCTGGGGGAGCTGCTGGCCGACGGCGCCGAGGACGACGTCGCGGTGCTGGCGGTGCGCTGCCACCCGGTGGACGCGCCGCGCCCGCCGCCGGCCGCACCGCGGGCACTGGCGGCCGCCGTCCCCGCGCCGGACTGACCCGGGTCAGCGGTCCGCTGCTGCGGCCGCCCGGACCGCCTCGGCGACCGCGGCCACCCCGTCGGCCGACCAGATGATCGAGTCGTGGTCGGTGCCGGGCACCTCGCGGGCGCGGACGTGCGCGTCGGACAGGTTCATCCCGGCCAGCCGCACCTCGTCGTAGAGGCCGGGCACCTCGCCGTCCATGCCGCGGGTGGCCCACAGCAGGGTGGCCGGCACCGGCAGGTCCGTGGTCGTCTCCAGCACCGCCTGGTTGCGGAACATGTCCGCGCCGTCGACGCGCACCGCCTCGTGCACCACCGAGCTGCGCAGCTCCGGCGGCTCACCGGTGAGGTCACGGGCGAGGAAGGCCCCCACCGTGGGGTCGTCGACCCACCGGCCGATGACCGGGTGGTCGGCCCAGAAGGCGCGGACGGCGGCGAGGTCGGCGAAGGGCCGGTCCAGCCGCTCCAGCGTCGGGCCGAGGAAGGCGGCGAGCATGTCGTCGGTGTCGGCGGCCGGGGGAGTGGCGAAGGGGAGGCCGCCGTCGACGAGCACCAGGCCGTGCACGAGGTCGCGGGCCTGGCCGGCGGTGGCCAGGGTGGCGACGAAGCCGCCCATCGAGTGCCCGACCAGCACCGTGGCGTCGGCACCGCCCGCTCCGTCCGCGCCGAACCGCTCCAGCAGCGCGGTGACGTCGGCGGCGTGCGCGGAGAGGCCGTAGGGGCCGGGCAGGCCGGCGCTCCCGGCCCGGCCGCGCAGGTCGGGGGCGACGACCTCGCACTCGCCGGCCAGCGCGGCGGCCACCGTCGCCCAGGTGGCCGCGTTGGAGGTGATGCCGTGCAGGAGCACCACCAGGGGAGCGGCGGGCGCGTCGGCGGCCCAGTACAGCGCGGCCAGGTCACCGCCGGCCACCGGGACGGTGATCTCCTCGGGCGTGCGGACGTCGTACCTGCTGCTCCCGGTCGCGCTCATGTGATCACCCTGCCCCGGTGAGCGGCTGGTTGCACGTGGAACGGCGTCCTGCCACGTCCGCCGTCAGTCGGCGTGGCTGAGCAGGTAGCGCCCGAAGTGCGGCACGGTGAAGGCGATCTGCCCCCGCTCGGCGGAGTAGACCAGGCCCTTCTTGATCAGCGAGTCACGGGCGGGGGAGAGCGAGGCCGGCTTGCGGCCCAGCGCGGCGGCCACCTCCGCCGTCGCCACCGGGGTGCCCTGCGGCCCGCCGAGGTCGGCCATCGCGTGCATGTACTCGCGTTCGGCCGGGGTGGCGCGGTCGTAGCGGGAGCCGAAGAAGCCGACGGCGAGCTCGGCTTCGGCGGCCGGGGCGGCCATCGCGACGTCGGCGGCAGTGACGGGGGAGGAGGCGGCGACGTCCCAGGTGACCTTGCCGTAGGCCTGCACGAAGTAGGGGTAGCCGTCGGCGGCGGCGTAGAGGGCGTCGAGCGCGTCGGGCTCGAAGGTGACGTCCTCCCGCTCGGCGGGGGCCAGCAGCGCCCGGTCGGCGGCGGGCCGGTCGAGCCGGTCGATCCGCAGGTAGCGGAAGAGCCGCTCGGAGTAGCTCTTGGACGCCGACAGCACCGCGGGCAGGTGGGGGAGCCCCGCCCCGACGACGATCAGCGGCGACCCCTGCTGGGACAGCTCGTGGCAGGCCGCGCAGATCGCCGACACGTCGGGCGCCTGCACGTCCTGCATCTCGTCGATGAACAGCGCGATGCCCTTGCCGACGTCGGCGGCCAGGCCGGCGGCGTCGCTGAGCAGCTCGACCAGGTCGATCTCCATGTCCCCGGAGTCGGCCCGGCCGCTGGTGGCGGGGGCGTCGATCCCGGGCTGCCAGCGCTCGCGCACCTTCGCCGAGGCGTCCGACCCGCGGAGGGCGAACGCCTTGAGCACCCCCAGCACCGCCTCCATGGACTCCTGGTCGGGGTGCCGCAGCTCGCGCAGCGCCATGTGCAGGGCCGAGGAGACCGGCCGGCGCAGCGACTGGTCGGGCCGCGCCTCGATCTTCCCGGTGCCCCAGCCGCGGCTGATCGCCGCCGAGCGCAGCTGGTTGAGCAGCACCGTCTTCCCGACCCCGCGCAGCCCGGTGAGCACGAGCGACCGCTCCGGCCGGCCGTGTGCGATCCGCTCGAGGACGACGTCGAAGGCGGAGAGCTCGGTGTCCCGCCCGGTCAGCTCGGGTGGGCGCTGGCCGGCGCCGGGGGCGTACGGGTTCCGCACGGGGTCCATGTCGAGCACCCTATGGCCTCGTATAGACCGAGCGGTAGAAACCGATAGACGAGGGCATGCAGCAGCGACTCTCCCGTCGTCTGCACGCGTCTAGCTCGATCGCTAGACACGGACAGACGACGGCAGAGCCGTCGTCCTCCGCTGCCGCCGAGGCTAGCAGATCCGTCGAACGTGTGTTCGAATGACCTCGGCGTCGAGGAGGAGGGGTCGAGGTGGCGAGTGCTGTATGTCGCTCTCTCGTGTCTGCGCTAGAGAGTGATAGACGACGGGAGAGTCGGCTCCGGGCGACCGGTCGCCGCACCCCGGCGCCGCCACCAGTGGGCACAGGTGAGGACGACGAGCGCCAGGGTCAGCGGCACGAGGGCCAGCAGCAGGGTCCGGCCGTCGCCGAGGCCGGCCGCGCCCACGCTCGCCCCCACCGCGACGTGCAGCACGGTGCCCGGCGTCAGCCCGACGGCCGAGCCGAGGAGGTGGTCGCGCAGCCGCATCCCGGACAGGCCCCCGGCATAGCTGACCAGGGTGAACGGCAGCACGGGCGTCAACCGGGCGACCAGCACCGCGACCGCGCCGCGGTCGGTGAGCAGCGCGTCGGCCCGGGCCAGCCGTGGCCCGGCGAGCCGGGTGACCGCCTCGCGGCCCAGCAGTCGGGCCAGGGTGAAGCCGGCGAGGGCGCCGAGCACACCGCTGGTCAGCGCCAGGGCGAGGCCGCCCCAGAACCCGGCGAGCACCCCGGCCAGCACCGACAGCGCGGTCCGCGGCACGGGGGCCAGCGTGGCCAGCGCCGAACCGGCGAGCAGGCCCGCCCACCCGGCGGGGCCGGCGTCGTCCAGCCAGCCGCGCACCTCGCCCACCCCGGGCACGTCGACGGCGACGGCGAGACCGGCGCCGAGCAGCAGCAGCACGACCAGCAGCGCGGCCCGGCCGGCAGCGGGCGCCGGCAAGCGGCGGTGTCGGGCCTGTTCGGTCATCGTCCACCCAGTGTGCCGCCTGTCGGTCTCTGTGCCCTTCTACGACAGACGCGAGACTGCACTAGACGGGGGAAGAGGGGCTGGCGTCGGGTCTCGGGCGCTAGCGTGCCGACGTGGCAACGATCGGGAAGTTCGCCGTCCGCGTCGTCGTGCTCGCGGCGATCATCTATGCCGTCACCCGGCTCGTCGACGGGATCGAGGTGATCGGCAACCCCACCGGGTTCTTCGGCGAGACCGGCACGTACCTCTGGGTGGCGCTGCTGTTCGCGCTGGTCAACTCCATCGTGGGGCCGATCGTCCGGCTGCTCGCGCTGCCGTTCGTGATCCTCACGCTCGGGCTGTTCCTGCTGGTGATCAACGCCGCCATGCTCGGGCTGACCGCGCTGATCTCCGAGCGGTTCAGCGTGGAGAGCTTCTGGGCGGCGCTCGTCGGCGGCTTCCTCATCGCGCTGTTCAGCTGGATCGCCGAGCTGATCCTGCCGCTGAAGGTCCGCGCCGGCTGAGCTCCCCGGCGTGCCGCGCCGGGCTCGTCGGTGTACGTGCGGCCCGGGGCAGCGGCCACTAGCGTGGCCGGACATGGTCCGCCGCGGTTCCTCCTCCGACGTGGGCGCCGACATGGCCGCCCTCGAGGCCGCCCAGGAGGAGAAGCGCCGCCTGCTCGACCGGGCGGCCGAGACCGCCGGCGGGCTGGTCGCGACCGCGCAGCCGGCGGCCGGCCAGGCCCCGCTCGGCCCGGTGGACACCGCGGCGCTGCTGCACCGCTTCTACGCCGGTGAGCCGGCCGCCGAGATCGTCGGGCACGACCCCGCCGACCTCGCGGCGCTCGCCGTGGCCCACCTCCGGCTGGCCGCCACCCGGCCGGCGGGCACCGCCACCGTCGACGTCCACCGCACCGCCGGGGGGCGGGCCGTGCTGCGGGTGGTCGTCGACGACATGCCCTACCTGGTCGACTCGGTCACCGCGGAGGTCGTCCGCCAGGGCGTGGCCGTGGAGCACGTCGTCCACCCGGTCGTCGTGGTCCGCCGGAACCCCGACGGTGAGCTGACCACGTTCTGCGACAGCGCCGATGCCGCCGCCTGCGGTGCGGACGCGACCGCCGAGTCGTGGATGGCCGTGGTGCTCGCCGGCCAGGTCGACGACGAGGCCGCCGCGGACCTGGTCGCGGGGCTGGCCGGCGTGCTCGCCGACGTCCGGCGCGCCCACGAGGACGCCGCGGCGCTGGCCGACCGCGCCCGCCAGGTCGCCGACGACCTGGACCGGCTTCCCGCCGACCCGGCCGACGACCCTGCCGGGCACCCCGCCGACGACCCGGCCGAGGCCGCCGCCCTGCTGCGCTGGCTGGCCGACGGCACGTTCCTCTTCCTCGGCGCCCGGACCGTGGAGCTGGTGGGGGAGGACGCGACCCCCGAGGTGGTGCCCGGCTCGGAGCTCGGCGTGCTGCGCAGCTCCCCGGACCGGGCCACCTCCGTCGCCCCGGCCGCGCTGGCCGCCCGCGGCGGCACCGGCCACCGGGTGCTGGTCACCAAGGGCGACGCCCGGTCGACCGTGCAGCGCCCGGCCTGGCTGGACCTCGTGGTCGTCGACCTGCCCAGCGACACCCCCGGAAGCCGGGCACGCCAGCACCTGCTGGTCGGCCTGTTCCCCACCGAGGCCTACGCCAGCAGCGTCCGCGACGTGCCGCTGGTGCGCCGTACCGCCGAGGCAGTCCTCGCCGGCTCCGGCGTCCCGGCCGACAGTCACTCCGGCAAGGAGCTGCTCGACGTCCTGGAGAGCTACCCGCGCGACGAGCTGCTCCAGGTCGACGTCGACGAGCTGCTGCCGGTGGCGCTGGCCGTGCTGCACCTGCGCGAGCGCCGACAGACCCGGCTGTTCCTGCGCCGCGACCCGTTCGGCCGGTTCTTCTCCGCGCTGGTCTACCTGCCCCGCGACCGCTACACCACCGCCGTCCGGCTGGCGATGCAGCAGCTGCTGCTGGAGCACCTGGGCGGCACGACGGTGGAGTTCACCGTCCGGTCCAGCGAGTCGGTGCTCACCCGGCTGCACTTCGTCGTGCGGGTGCCGGTCAGCCGGCGCGGGCTGCCCCGGCTGCCCGCCGTCGACGTGCCGGCCCTGGAGGCGGCGCTGGCCGGCGCCGCCCGCAGCTGGACCGACGACCTGGCCGATGCGCTGGCCGCCCGCCACGGCGACGACGCGCCGCGGTTGCTCGCCCGGGTCGCCGACGCCTTCCCCGCCGCCTACCAGGAGGACTTCCCGGCCGCGGTCGCCGTCGACGACCTGGCCCGGCTGGACCGGCTCGGGCCCGGCGAGATGGACCTGCGGTTGCGGGCTCCCCGCGACCCGGCCGAGGGGGAACGGCGGCTGACGATCTACCGGGTGGGTGATCGGCTGCTGCTGTCCGACGTCCTCCCGGTGCTGCAGCACATGGGCGTCGACGTCCTCGACGAGCGGCCCTACGAGATCGACCGGATCGGCGCCCCGCTGGCCTGGGTCTACGACTTCGGGCTCGCCTCCCCGACCGACGAGGTGCCCTTCGCGGGCACGCTGCCGGAGCGGTTCACCGACGCGGTCACCGCGGTCTGGGCCGGTCGCACCGAGGACGACGGGCTCAACGCGCTGGTGCTGCTCGCCGGGCTCACCTGGCGCCAGGTGGCGGTGCTGCGCGCCTACGTGCAGTGGCTGCGCCAGGGTGGGCTGCCCTTCGGGCAGGGCTACGTCCAGCAGACCCTCGCCGCCCACCCCGGCATCGTCGCCCGGCTGGTCGCGCTCTTCGAGACCCGCTTCTCCCCCGACCGCGCGGCCGGGCGGGACGCCCGCACCGAGGCGCTGGTCGGCTCGCTGACCGAGGCGATCGGCGAGGTGGCCTCGCTGGACGCCGACCGGGTGCTCACCGCGCTGCTCGCCGCCGTGCAGGCGACCCTGCGCACCACCGCCTACACCGCCGACGTCGTCGCCGGTCGCGCGCCGCTGGCGCTGAAGCTCGACCCGACCGGCGTCCCCGACCTGCCCGAGCCGCGGCCGGCCCGGGAGGTCTGGGTCAGCTCGCCGCGGGTGCTGGGGGTGCACCTGCGCTTCGGCGCCGTCGCCCGCGGCGGGCTGCGCTGGAGCGACCGCCGCGAGGACCTGCGCACCGAGGTGCTCGGCCTGGTCAAGGCGCAGACGGTGAAGAACACCGTCATCGTGCCCACGGGCGCCAAGGGCGGGTTCGTCCCCCTCCGGCCGCCGGCCGGTCCCGATCCCACCCGCCCCGCCTCGCGCGACGACGTGCTGGCCGAGGGGCAGGCCTGCTACCGGCTGTTCATCGGCGCCCTGCTCTCGCTCACCGACAACTACAGCTCGGACGGGGTGGCCCCCGGCGAGGTCGTCCCACCGGAGCGGGTGGTCCGGCACGACGGCGACGACACCTACCTGGTGGTCGCGGCCGACAAGGGGACGGCGACCTTCTCCGACCTGGCCAACGCCGTGGCCATCGAGCGCGGCTACTGGCTGGGTGACGCCTTCGCCTCCGGCGGCTCGGTCGGCTACGACCACAAGGCCATGGGCATCACCGCCCGTGGCGCCTGGGAGTCGGTCACCCGGCACTTCCGCGAGCTCGGCGTCGACGTGCAGAGCCAGGAGGTCACCGTCGTCGGCATCGGCGACATGTCCGGCGACGTCTTCGGCAACGGCATGCTGCTGTCGGAGCACCTGCGGCTGGTCGCCGCCTTCGACCACCGGCACGTCTTCGTCGACCCGACGCCGGACGCCGCCGCGTCCTTCGCCGAGCGGCAGCGGCTGTTCGCCCTGCCCCGGTCCTCCTGGGCGGACTACGACCGGTCGCTGATCAGCCCGGGCGGTGGGGTGTGGCCGCGGACGGCGAAGGCGGTGCCGGTCTCCGCCCCGATGCGCGACGCGCTGGGCCTCGCTCCGGGCATCGAGTCGCTCAGCCCGGTGGAGCTGGTCCGCGCGGTGCTGCTCGCCCCGGTCGACCTGCTCTTCAACGGTGGCATCGGCACCTACGTGAAGGCCGCCACGGAGAGCGCCGCCGACGTCGGCGACAAGGCCAACGACGCCGTGCGGGTGGACGGCGGCCGGCTGCGGGCGCGGGTCGTGGGGGAGGGCGGCAACCTCGGCCTGACCCAGCGCGGCCGGATCGAGTACGCGCTGACCGGCGGGCGGCTGAACACCGACGCCATCGACAACTCCGCCGGGGTGGACACCTCCGACCGTGAGGTCAACATCAAGATCGCACTGAACCGCGTGGTCGACGAGGGCCGGCTGGACGCCGGGGGACGGGCCCGGCTGCTGGCCGAGATGACCGACGAGGTCGCCGCCGCCGTGCTCACCGACAACCACGCGCAGAACGCCACGCTGGCCGGCGAGGCGGCCGCCGCCCGCGGCCTGCTGGACGCCCACCAGCGTCACCTGCGCTGGCTGGAGCGCGGCGGCCGGCTGGACCGGGCCGTGGAGTTCCTGCCCGACGACCGGGCGATCACCGAGCGCCGCCGCGACGGGCTGGCGCTCACCGGCCCCGAGCTGTCGGTGCTGCTGGCCTACGCCAAGATCGAGGCCGGCGACGCGGTGCTCGCCTCGGGGCTGCCCGACGACCCGGCGCTGGCCGGGCTGCTGTCGGACTACTTCCCCCGCCCGCTGCGGCGCCGGTTCGCCGCCGCGATCGCCGACCACCCGCTGCGCCGGGAGATCGTGGCGACCGTGCTCACCAACCGCACGGTGAACGTCGCCGGCGTCACGGGCGTGTTCCGGCTGGCCGAGGAGACCGGCGCGCCACTGTCCGCGGTGGTCCGGGCCCACGCCGTCGCCCGGGCCGTCTTCGACGTCGACCGGCTGTGGGACGCACCCCGGCAGCTGGACAACCGGGTGCCCGCCGCCACCCAGGTGCACGTCCGCACCGAGGCGACCCGGCTGGCCGAGCGGGCCACCCGCTGGCTGCTCCGGCTGCCCGGGCTGACCGCCGAGCCGGCGCCGTCGCTGCAGGAGGTCGTCGACCGGTTCGCCGGGCCGGTCGCGGAGGTCTGCGCGGGGCTGCCCGGGTGGCTGCTGGGCGCCGACGCCGCCGGCTACGCCGAGCGGGCCGCCGCCCTGCACGCCGAGGGGGTGTCCGCCGAGCTGGCCGCCGAGGTGGCCGTCGCGCCGCTGCTGCCGGCGGCGCTGGACCTGGCGGTGGTCGCCGAGACGACGGGGGCGCCGATCGCGCTGGCCGCGCAGGTGGCCCAGTGCCTGGGGGAACGGCTGGGGCTGGTGCCGCTGCGGGAGCTGGTCATCGCGCTGCCCCGCAACCGGCGCTGGGACTCGATCGCCCGCACCTCGCTGCGCGACGACCTCGCCGCCGAGCAGGCCACGCTCACCGCCGACGTGCTGGGCCTGCGCCAGGCCGGCGACGAGCCCGCGGACGCGCTGGTCGGCCGGTGGGCCGACGCGTGGGACGTCGCCCAGCAGCGGGCGGCGGCGCAGCTGGAGGAGCTCGCGGGCGGCGAGCGGCACGAGCTGGCCGAGCTGCTCGTCGCCGTCCGCACCCTGCGCGGGCTGCGCCGCCGGGCCGGCTGACCGGGCGGGCATGACCCGTTGGAGCACGCCGGGGAGGAGGCGCCGGCGTCCGGCTGCGTCCGCCTGGGGCCTGAGCCGGCTCAGCTGATGGGGAGCCGTGCTGTGACGCGGCTCCCCATCAGGCCGCCCGGCTCGACCCGGGCGGCTCAGAGCTCCGGACGGCGCAGACCGTGGCCGGTGGCCTGCTCGAAGGCGTGCCCGACCTCCAGCACCCGGCGGTCCGCCCGTGGGGCGCCGACGATCTGCAGCCCCACCGGCAGGCCGTCGGCGGTGAACCCGCCGGGCACCGACAGCGCGGGGCAGCCGGTGGCCGAGATCAGCGTGCAGGAGCGCATCCAGCCCAGGTAGTCGTCGAACTCCACCCCGTTCACCGCGGTGGGGTACTCGACCTCCACCGGGAAGGGCAGCACCTGCGTGGTCGGGGCGAGCAGCACGTCGTACCGCTCGAAGAAGGCGACGACCCGCTCGTAGAGCTTCGTGTGCGCCACCTCGGCGCGGCCGACGTCGGCGCCGGTGAGCTCCGCGCCCCGCGCGGCGTTCCAGCGGATCGTCTGCTTGAACGACTCCGGGCTGCGGCGCACCTGGTCACCGAAGCTCGCCTCGAACAGCCAGGCCCGCAGCACGCCGAAGACCTCGTCGGCGTCGCGCAGGTCCGGGCAGTCCTCGTCGACCGTTGCGCCGAGGTCGCGGAAGACCCCGAGCTGGGCCATGAGCACCTCGGTGATCGCCGGGTCGACCGGCACCTGACCGCCCAGGTCCGGGGTCCAGGCGATGCGCAGGCCGGTCAGCTCCGTGGGCAGTGGTGCGGCGAACGGGTGGCCGGGGTCGGACAGCGAGATCGGCACCCGCGGGTCGGGGCCGGCCAGCACCGACAGCTGCAGCGCGACGTCGGCGACGGTGCGACCCATGGGGCCCTGCACCGACAGCTGCGACCAGCCGATCGGCGCGGGGTGGGTGGGCACCCGGCCCGGGGTGGTGCGCAGCCCGACGACGTTGCAGAAGGCCGCCGGGTTGCGCAGCGAGCCGCCCATGTCGCTGCCCTCGGCCAGCGGCACCAGCCCGGCCGCGAGCGCCGCGGCGGCGCCGCCGGAGGACCCGCCGGCCGACAGTCCGTGCCGGTAGGGGTTGTGGGTGGCACCGAACAGCGTGTTGAAGGTGTGCGAGCCGGCGGCGAACTCCGGCACGTTCGTCTTGCCCACCCGGATCGCGCCGGCGGCCCGCAGCCGGGCGACGGCGAGCTCGTCGCGGGCGGGCACGGTGTCGGCGTGCAGCGGCGAGCCCCACGTCGTCCGCATGCCCCCGGTCTGGTGGGTGTCCTTGTGCGCCACCGGCAGGCCGTGCAGCGGGCCGACCGGCTCCCCGGCGGCGAGCTGCGTGTCGGCGGCATCGGCCGCGGCCCGGGCGCCCTCGGCGTCCAGCGTCACGATGGCGTTGAGCGCCGGGTTGAGCCGGTCGATCCGCGTCAGGTGCGCCTCGAGCAGCTCGCGGGCGCTGACCTGCCGGGCGCGGACCAGCGCCGCGAGCTCGGTGGCCGGACGGGTGCACAGGTCGTCGCTCACCCCGGCGACGCTAGCCGGTCTCTCAGCGCTGAGGAACCGCGCTCACCGGGTGACCGCGTCGGCCGGGACGACGAGGGTGAGCTGGCTGCCGCCGTCGTGTTCCACGTGCAACCCGTTCCGGCGCAGCAGGGCCCGCAGCCGCACCACGGAGTCCGGCTCGGCCGTCGTCGTGGCCAGCAGCCGCGCGATCCGGCCCTTGTGCGCCTTGTTGAAGTGGCTGACCACCGCCCGGGTGCCGTCCGGTCGCTCGCTGAGCACCTGGACGGTGACCGCGTCGGGCACGGGGGCCAGCTCCGCGTAGGCGCCCGAACGCAGGTCGACGACGAGCTCGTCGGTCGCGGTCAGCGCGTCGGTGAGCACGGGCTTCCACAGCGACCGCAGGGTGGGCAGGCCGGGCAGCACCGAGCCCGCCGACAGCCGGTAGGCCGGCACCCGGTCCCCGGCCCGGACGACGCCGAACAGCGCCGACCCCACCGCCAGGCGCGTCGCGGCCCGGGCCCGCTGGGGGCGGGTCAGCGACCGGACGTCCAGCGCGTCGTAGAGCACGCCGGTGTAGCGCTCGATGGCCGGCATGGTCGGGCTGGTGCGCAGCGCGGCGTTGCGGGCGATCTCGTCGTCCTGCTTCGCCGACAGCCCGAGCGCGGCGCGGGCGGCCGGGACGTCGGCGGCGAGGGTGACCAGCGCGTGGACCAGCTGCTCCCGGACCGGCGTCAGCTCGGGCGCGGTCAGTGCGGCCAGGTCGAGCGGCGGGCCGTCGCCACCGGGCTGCTTGGTCTCCGACGGGGGCAGCAGGACGAGCACGTCGTGCGACGGTACGGGGCGGCGGTGAGCGCCCGGGCACCCCGGTGGCAGGCTGTCGGCACGCCCGGGGCCGCGGCGCGCACGGCGCTGCCCGGGGGCGCCGCGCCGTCGCGTCATCTAACGTCCTCTCGATCACTGCCGTGCGCGGTGCCAGGTGAGATCTGCAGGTCAGGAGGTGGAGACGGTGCTCGTGCTGGACAGCGCAGCCGTCTCCACCCGCGGCCCGCGCCCGGACAACCAGGACTCCGCGGTGGGTGGCCCGCTGCTGGTCGCGATCGCCGACGGCGTCGGCGGCAACGTCGGCGGGGCCGTGGCCTCCTCGCTGGTGGCCACCTGGCTCGCGCCGCTGGCGGTGGGCAGCACGGGTGAGGGCTCCGACGACCCGGTCCGGGTGGTGGCCAGCGCCAACGAGCGGATCCGGGCCGCCTACACCGAGCGCCCGCGGCTGCGCACGATGGCGACCACCCTCACCGCGGTGCACGCGGACGCCGAGGGGCTGGTGCTGCTGCACATCGGCGACTCCCGTGGCTACCTGCTCTCCGGCGGTGAGCTGGAGCAGGTGAGCACCGACCACACCCTGGTGCAGGCGCTCATCGACGCCGGCAGCCTCACCCCGGCCGAGGCCCGGGTGCACCCGCAGCGGTCGGCGGTCTACGCCGCGCTGCACGGCGCCGACGACGACGTCGCCGCCCTCGACGTGATCCGGCTGGGCGCCGCCGCCGGTGACCGGGTCATGGTCTGCTCCGACGGCCTCTCCGACGTCGTCCCGCCCGACGTCATCGCCGGGCTGCTCGCCACCGGCACCCCCGCCGAGGCCGCGGCGGCGCTGCGGGACGCCGCGCTGGCCGGCCCGCCCACGGACAACATCACGGTGGTGGTCGCCGACGTGCGGGCGACCGAGGAACCCGTGCCGCAGCGGCTGTGCACGGTGGGAGCGGCGCAGGAGCTGCGTGAGGAGACCGCCGAGGCGCTGGAGGCCGACTGGCCGGGTCCGGTGCCGGTCGGGCTGGTCCAGCACCGCCCGCACTGACCCGCGGAGCTGCCGCGGCAGAGAGACACGGCCCGCTGCGGCAGCTCCGAGGCGCTCAGGGGGTCTCAGGGCCTCGTGTCGACGTCCTGGGCCGTCGGGCGCGGGTCCTGGTCGGACGGCGCGACGGCCGTCTCCTCGTCATCCGCTGCCACGACGTACTCGTCGTCGCGCCGTCCGTCGTGGAGCCGGTCGTCGTCGAGTCGCGCGTCAGCGTCCGCGTCGTGCACCACGCCGGTGCGTGCGGCGTCGTCAGTGCCGGTGTCGTGCGCGACGCGGTTCTCGTGGCTCCCGGACTTCGCCAGGCCGCGAGCGAGCAGGTAGCCGATCGTCAGGTACGTGATGTAGCGGAGGGCGGACTCGGCCCCGAAGGGGTCCTCGCCCCCTCGGCCGTCGTCGTTGACGGCGAGCGCGGTGATGACGACGGCGAGCACGGCGCCCACGTAGGCGAGGAACTCGGTCGTCCGCAGCGCGGACTTCGTCTCGGTGCTCGGGCGGAGGTGCACCGCCTGGGCAGACGGGTTCCTGGCGGTGTCGCGGTTCGCGGTGCCGTTCGCCTTCTGGCTGTTGCTCGGCTTGTTGCGCTTCTTCCGGCGCTGGTTGCGGGACATCCGCGGTCAGCTGCCGTGCTCGTCGTAGAAGTCGCGGCTGCCCGACTTGGCCAGACCGCGGGCCACCATGTAGCCGATGGTGAGGAAGGTGATGTAGCGGATGGCCTCGGAGGCGCCGAAGGGGTCGCCGCCGCCGTCCTCCCCGTCCCCGACGACGAGGGCGGTGATCACCACCGCCGCCACTGCGGCGACGTAGGCGTACAGCTCGGTGGTCTTGGTCGACGCCTTGGTCTCGGTGCTGAGACGGCGGTCGCGGGTGGTGCGCTGGGCGGTGTTCGCCACGGGGTTCTCCTGGAGGTGTGTCGAACGAGCACGCCGCCGGGTGCACACGTCGCAGCCGTGCCGCGAAGCGCCGCCGATGCGGGCTCGTGGACGTGACGGGACGAGCGAGGGGGTGACGTGCTCGTCGCTCGCCGATCGGCGACGCACGGATGCCGGGGTCCACGCTGCTGGGACTGGCCAGGAACCATTCCTACGGCACCTGCGGCCCGCCGGCCACTCGGGTGAGCCACGGCGAGATCCAGCTGGAGCTCATGCACGTGCCGTCCTGACGGGCCTCAGTCGGCGAGGTCGACGACCACCGGGGCGTGGTCGCTGGCGCCCTTGCCCTTGCGCTCCTCGCGGTCGATGCGGGCGTCGGTCACCCGGCGGGTGAGCGCGGGGGAGCCGAGCACGAAGTCGATCCGCATGCCCTCGCGGCGCGGGAAGCGCAGCTGCGTGTAGTCCCAGTACGTGTAGACGCCGGGCCCCGGGGTGTACGGCCGGACGACGTCGGTGAACCCGGCGTCGACCACGCCCCGGAACGCCGCCCGCTCGGGCTCGGAGACGTGCGTGGAGTGGCTGAACACCGAGATGTCCCAGACGTCGTCGTCCTGCGGGGCGATGTTCCAGTCGCCGACCAGCGCGACCTGCGCGTCGGCGTCGTCGGTCAGCCAGCCGCCGGCGCTGACCCGCAGGGCCTCCAGCCACTCCAGCTTGTACTGCAGGTGCGGGTCGGTCAGCGTGCGGCCGTTGGGGACGTACAGGCTCCACACCCGCACGCCGCCGCAGGTCGCGCCCAGGGCGCGGGCCTCAGCGGCCGGCTCGGCGCCCTCCTTGGCCCACGAGGGCATCCCCGGGAAGCCGACCTCGACGTCGGTCAGCCCCACCCGGGACAGCAGCGCCACGCCGTTCCACTGCGAGTGGCCCACGTGGGCCACCTCGTAGCCCAGCGCACGGAAGCGCTCCTCGGGGAACTGCTCGTCCTTGCACTTGGTCTCCTGCAGCGCCAGCACGTCGACGTCGCTGCGCTGCAGCCAGGCCTCCACCCGGTCCACTCGGCTGCGGATGGAGTTCACGTTCCAGGTCGCCAGGCGCACGGGGACCGAGCCTAGGTGGCCCCCGGCGCGGCTCAGGCTTGGGGGAGCGGGGTCAGCTGGGTGTCCTGGCGGGCCTGCTGGCGGGCGCGCATCCGCTCGCGGCTCTCCACGAACTTGGTCGCCTGGGCGTCCAGCCCGGCCATGAACTGCGCGAGCTCCTCGCGGGCCTGCTCGCCGGCGGGGCCGAGGTTGGTCCGCTCGAACACCTTCCAGGCGCGCAGTACCGGGGAGATGACCTCGTCGTGGTGCAGGCGCAGGTCGTAGATCCCGGCCTTGGCGATGATCACCGAGTTCTTGCGGAAGCCGGCCATGGTGGCGCCGGGCATCTCGAAGCGCATGACCTCGTCGGCGACCGCCCGCATGGTGGCGTCGGGGTCGATCTCGAACGCCGCGGAGACGATGTTCCGGTAGAAGACCATGTGCAGGTTCTCGTCCTTGGCGATCCGGGCGAGCAGCTTGTCCGCGATCGGGTCGCCGGTGGCCTTGCCGGTGTTCCGGTGGCTCACCCGGGTGGCGAGCTCCTGGAAGGAGACGTAGACGACGGTCTCCAGCGCGGTCTTGTCACCGGAGTCGTAGCCGGAGGTCATGTAGTCCATCCGGGCCCGCTCGAGCTCCACCGGGTCGACGCCGCGGGTGACGACGAGGTAGTCGCGCAGGGCGATGCCGTGCCGGTTCTCCTCCGCCGTCCAGCGGCCCACCCAGGTGCCCCAGGCGCCGTCCCGGCCGAACTGGGTGGCGATCTCCCGGTGGTAGCTGGGCAGGTTGTCCTCGGTGAGCAGGTTGGTGAACATCGCCGCCTTGGCGGTCTCGTCCAGCATCGACTGCTCCGGCGACCAGTCCTCGCCGCCGAGGAAGGCGAAGTCGCGCCCCTGCGACCAGGGGATGTAGTCGTGCGGGTGCCACTCCTGGGCCAGGCCGAGGTGGCGGTTCAGGTTCTCCTCCACGACGGACTCGAGCTCGATGAGCAGTGCTGCCTGTGCGGTGGTCTGCGGCACGGGTCCTCCCGGATTCACCTACGGTCTCGTAACCTACGCAACCGTAACAACGGACGCAGCGGCTGGCGCTCCCCGACTACCCGCCTTCGGGCCGGCGCAGTCCGCGGGCTGTGCGAGTGGTCGCCGCCGCGCCCCCGCTTTGCCGCTGACCGTGATCATGTGCGGACGCACCGTCGACGCCGGGGGCCCGGACGGGTGATCCGCGGTCGCATCCGGGGCACCGCACCCGCCCACGGTGGGAGCATGGGCGGGATGACCGGGTGCTGCGAGGGGACGACGGCTGCGTGAGCGACGACCCATCGGGCCCCGCCCGCACCTCCGGGCCGCCTCCGCCCACCGGTGCCACGGCAGCCGGCCGTCGCGGCCGGTACGCCGACCGCGGCTTCGGCGCCGCGCTGGGGCTCACCGTCGTCGGCGCCGTCCTGCCGGGCACGGCGCTGGTGGCCGGTGGCCGCCGCCGTCTGGGCGCTGCCGTGCTCGTCCTCTTCGGGCTGCTGATGGCCGCGCTGGCGTGGCTGGGCCTGGGCGGCTGGCGGGACGCCGTCCGGGTGGCCGTGGACTCCACCGCCCTCACCTGGGTGGTCGTGGGGCTGGTCGCGCTCGCGGTCGCCTGGGCGCTGCTGGTGGTCGCCGGCTGGCTGGTGCTGCGCCCCCGCCGGCTGCGCCCCTGGCAGCAGGCCGTGGGAGCCGCGGTCGTCCTGGCCCTGTGCGCGGGGATCGCCTGGCCCACCTACCAGGCGGTGGGCGCGACCCTGGCCCAGCGCGACCTGGTCGACACGGTGTTCGCCGACCGGGAGAGCGCCACGGTCACCGACCCGGTGGACGACGAGCACCCCTTCGGCGACCGGGAGGAGGTCAACGTCCTGCTGCTCGGTGGCGACGGCGGGGAGGGGCGCGAGGGGGTGCGCACCGACACCGTCATCGTGGCCAACATCCAGACCCGGACCGGGGAGACGACGCTGTTCAGCCTCCCCCGCAACCTCCAGGACCTGCCCTTCCCGGAGGACAGCCCGCTGCACGACGTCTGGCCCGACGGGTTCGACGTCGGCAGCGAGAGCGAGAGCCTGCTCAACGCGGTCTACCGCAACGGGCCGGCCTGGTACCCCGACATCCTGGGCCCGACCGACGACCTCGGCGCGGACATGCTCAAGCTGGGCGTCGGCGAGGCGCTGGGCCTGCACATCGACTACTTCGTGCTGGTCAACCTCGAGGGGTTCAGCCGGCTGGTCGACGCCCTCGGGGGCATCACCGTGAACGTGAACTACTGGGTACCGATCAACGGCATCGTCGGCCAGGAGCTCCCGGACGACTACATCGCGCCGGGCCCCGACCAGCACATGGACGGCGTCCGTGCGCTGGACTTCGCCCGGGGGCGCTACGGGCTGTCGGACTACCAGCGGATGGACCGCCAGCGGTGCGTCATCGACGCGATCGTCGAGGCCGCCGACCCGGTGACCCTGCTGTCCCGCTACCGGGAGCTGGCCGCGACCACCCAGGACATCGTCTCCACCGACATCCCGCAGTCGCTGCTGGACGACGTCGTCGACCTGGCCTTCCTGGTGCAGGACACCGAGATCCGCAGCGTCGTCTTCGACGACACCGTGATCACCCCGGCCTACCCCGACTACGACCGCATCCGCTCGCTGGTGCAGCAGGCGCTGCAGCCCCCCTCGGACGGCGATGCGGCGGCCGGGACCACCGCGCCGCCGGCCGACGCCACGCAGCCGGCCCCCTCGAGCTCGACGGCCCGGTCGAGCGCACCGGCAGAGCCCACGCCGGCCGACCCGGTCGCCGAGGTCACGGACGCCTGCGCGTACGACCCGGTCCAGGCCCAGGAGGCGCTGGAGGCCGGAAAGCCGCCGACGAAGCGCGGCTGAGCCTCAGAGCCGGTCGAAGGGTGCGGCGTACCGGAAGGTGCCCGCGGGTGTGGCCGGCCCCAGCAGCCGGGCCTGGAAGTGCTCGCCCCACCCCGGGTCGGGAGCCGTCACGGCCAGCTCGGCGGCCGGGCGGAAACCGAAGCGGCGGTAGTACGCCGGGTCGCCCAGCAGCGCCACCAGCCGCTCGTCGCACGCCTCGGCCGCCGCCAGCACCGCGTGCACCAGCGCCGTCCCGACGCCGCGCCGCTGCGCGGCGGGCAGCACGCCCAGCGGACCGAGCCCCAGCGCCGGGACGCCGAGGGGCTCGAGCCGGCCGCGGGTCGCCAGCACGTGCCCGAGGACCCGGTCGCCGTCGACCGCGACCAGCGACAGATGCGGCAGGAAGCCGGGGTCCGCGCGGAGCTCGTCGACCAGGCGGGACTCGGGGACCTCGGCGCCGTCCGGCAGACCGGGCGCGGCGAAGGCCGCCCGGTGCACCTGCCGGACCTGCTCGGCGTCGGTCGGCTGCTCACGGCGGACGATCACGTCGGCATGCTGCTCCCGCGCCCCGGTGTCCGCACCCGGTTTGTGCCGGCCGCGCGCCCTCAGGCGGTGGCGAGGTCGCGGCGACGGAACGTGGCCAGCCCGATCACCGTCAGCGCCGCGGTGACCGCCAGCAGCCCGGCCACCGGCGCGGTCGACCAGGGCTCCACCGGCATGGCCGGCGTCCAGGCCAGCGGCGAGAGGTCGGCGACCCAGCCGGGCCAGTCGAAGGACTCTGCGAACAACGTGACGACGGCGACCAGGCCGAAGGCGGCCCATGCCGCGGGCAGCGCCGGCTCGGGCGCCAGCCCCACCAGGGCGACGGCGACCGCCACGAGCACCCAGACGCCGGCAGTGTGTGCCAGCGCCGCGCCGAGCACCCGGACGAGGTCGCCGGCGTCCCCGGTGGAGGCCGCGCGAGCCGCGCCCGTGCCGAGCCCGCCCAGCGCCAGCAGGACGACCGTCCCGGCGAGCGCGACGAGCACGTGCCCGCCGAGCCAGCGGCTCCGCGAGGTGGCGGTGGCCAGCACCGGCTCGGCGCGCCCGGCGGTCTCCTCCGCGCGGGCCCGCAGCGCCGCGGCGACCCCGTAGGCGGCCACCAGCAGCGCGGTCGTGGTGAGCGCGACGCCGATGAAGGCGTCGACCAGGCCGGCGGCGGTGGCGTCGGGCAGGAAGGCGGCGACGTCGGGGTTCTCGGCCAGCAGCGTCTCCACGGACTCGGCGAGGGCGCCGTAGGCCGCGCCCAGCAGGGTCACCCCGACCGCCCAGCCCAGCAGTGCGCCGCGGTGCAGCCGCCAGGTCAGCCCCAGTGGCGAGAGCAGCGACCGCGGGGCCACCGCGGCCGCGGGGCGGGGTTGCACCAGCCCGGCGCCGAGGTCGCGCCGGTCCAGCACCTGGGCGGCGGCGGCCATCCCCAGGAGGCCACCGGCGACGCTCAGCAGCAGCGGCCACCAGCGGTCGCCGGACCAGGGGTGGCTGGCCTGGGCCCACCCCACCGGGGATGCCCAGGACAGGCCGTTGCCCTCGACGTCGCCGATCGCCCGCAGCACGAGGGAGACGCCCAGCAGGGCACCCACCAGCCCGTACACCCCGCGGGCGGTGGAGACGACCTGGGCAGCCAGTGCAGTGAGCCCGGTGAAGGCCAGCCCGGTCGCCGTCGCGGATGCGCCCAGCACGAAGGCCCCGAGCGCGGGGAGCCCGCTGGCGGTCGCCCCCGCGCCGATCGCGGCCCCCAGCGCGGCGCTGGCGAGCGCGGCGGCCCCGGCCGCCGCGGCCAGCGGGGCGTGCCGGCCGATCTGGGTCGACCGGACCAGCTCGGTGCGCCCGAGCTCCTCGTCGGCGCGGGTGTGCCGCACGGTGGTGAACATGACCATCAGCACCGCGACGACGGCGAGCGGGGTGGCCATCTCGAAGGCGACGGTGCCCGCGATCGTGTCCAGGCCCACCGGCGGGCCGGCGAGGGCGATCGAGGCGGCGTTGCTGCCCACGGAGGCCCGGTAGGCGGCCAGCGAGCCGGGGGAGTCGTAGGTCGACTGGGCGGCGGCGGACTGCACGACCACCAGCAGGGTGCCGCCGACCACCCAGACGGGCAGCCGGACCCGGTCCCGGCGGAGCGCGAACCGCAGCAGCGCGCCGGTGCCGGTCAGCGCGGGGCGGGCGGTCACCGCGCGTGGGCCGTCTGGTCGTAGTGCCGGAGGAAGAGCTCCTCCAGGGTGGGCGGCGCGCTGTGCAGGGACCGCAGCCCGGCCTCGCTCAGGCAGCGCACCGCGGCGTCCAGCGCGTCGCCGTCGACGTCGAAGGCGACCCGGCCGTCGGTCACCTCCAGCCCGTGCACCCCGGGCAGCTCGGCCAGCCCGGGCGCCGGGCGGTCGGTCTCCGCGGTGACCGCGGTGCGGGTCAGGTGGCGCAGCTCGGCCAGGCTGCCGCTCTGCACGGTGCGGCCCTGCCGGATGATGCTCACCCGGTCGCACAGCGCCTCCGCCTCGGCGAGGATGTGGCTGCTCAGCAGGACCGTGCGGCCCTCGGCACGGACCTCCTGCACGCAGCGCTGGAAGGTCGCCTCCATCAGCGGGTCGAGCCCGGAGGTCGGCTCGTCGAGCACCAGCAGCTCGGCGTCGGACGCCAGCGCCGCGACCAGCGCGACCTTCTGCCGGTTGCCCTTGGAGTAGGTGCGCGCCTTCTTCCGCGGGTCGAGGTCGAAGCGGTCCAGCAGCTCGGCGCGGCGCCGGGGGTCCAGGCCGCCGCGCAGCCGGCCGAGCAGGTCGATGACCTCCCCGCCGCTGAGGGTGGGCCACAGGACGACGTCGCCGGGCACGTAGGCGAGCCGGCGGTGCAGGGCGACGGCGTCGCGCCAGGGGTCGCCGCCGAGCAACCGGACGTCGCCGGAGTCGGCGCGCAGCAGCCCGAGCAGCACCCGGATGGTGGTGGACTTCCCGGCGCCGTTCGGGCCGAGGAAGCCGTGCACCTCGCCGGTGCGCACGGTGAGGTCGAGCCCGTCCAGCGCCCGGGTGCGCCCGAAGGACTTCACCAGCCCGGACACCGCGATCACCTCGGTCATGGCGGCGAAGCTACACACAGTTCACAAATTTCTGAAGTTCATTGAGGGTGATACAGGCGGGTAACCTCGCGTCCCGAGGTGCAGGAGAGGAGGTCCGGTGGCCGATGAGGACGACGCCGAGCGGGTCGTGCTGCTCCGGTTCGTGGAGCGGTTCGCCCTGGTGCTGCGCGAGACCGGTATGCAGCCGATGGCCGCCCGGGTGCTCGCCTACGCACTCGCCGACGACGCCGACCGCTACACCGCGACCGAGCTCGCCGAGGGGCTCCAGGTCAGCCCCGCGGCGATCAGCGGCGCGGTGCGCCAGCTGGTGCAGATCGGTTTCCTGACCCGGGAGCGGGAGCCGGGCACCCGCAGTGACCTCTACGTGCTGCACGACGAGGACCTCTGGTCCCGGTTCTTCGCCGCCCGGCTGGGCGCCCTGGAGCACTACGAGCGGGTGGTCGCGGGCGGGGTGGCCGACCTCGGCGACGAACGGCCCGGTGGCCGGCGGCTGGCCGAGACCCGCGACTTCTTCGCGTACTTCCGGGAGGAGCTCGCCGCGATGCTCGATCGGTGGCCCGCCGAGCGCGACCGGCGTGCCGCCGGTGGCGCACCTGCCCGCCCGTAGGGTCGGGGCGTGACCTCACCCGGCCCCCACCGCCCCCGTGAACGACTCGTCGGCCTGCTCGTGCTGGGCATCGCGGCCGTGCTGCTGGTCTCCAGC
The DNA here is from genome assembly GCF_054050915.1 of Modestobacter sp. SYSU DS0875. NCBI lineage: Bacteria > Bacillati > Actinomycetota > Actinomycetes > Geodermatophilales > Geodermatophilaceae > Modestobacter > Modestobacter sp. SYSU DS0875. The sequence goes on from NZ_JBJHAH010000014.1 coordinate 27,763, forward strand.
GTCACCTGGTTCGGCGCCGACCGGGCCGGCGTCGGCATCGGCCAGCTGGTGCTGGGCGTCGTGCTCGCGGTGGTCGGGTTCCTGCTGTACCGCCGCGCGCCGCGCGGCTGAGGCGGGGACCAGGCGCTCTCTCGCACCACGAGGTCCGCGGCGACCGCCTGGAACCGTCCTCAGCGGCCGCCCGGGGGCTCGTCCTCGGCATCGGCCGGCCGATGGCCGGCGCGCTGCTGGCGGCGGTCGGCCGCGTACTCCGCCGCCGTCCGCAGCAGCGCCGTGCCCGGGCCACGCGGCCGCCGGTGGGCCTCCTCGGCCAGTTGCCGCATGGCGACGACCGACGCGGGCTCCCCGGTCATCGCGCCAGCTCGGTGACCGGTGCCTCGGCCAGCTCGGTGCCGTCCGCGGCCAGGAAGCGGACCGTGGCCGCAGCTGGGCCGTCCCCCGCGCTGCCCACCCCGGAACCGGCGACCAGCGGCAGGGTCGTGAGGAGCGCCCCGTCGCTGTCCAGCACCTCGGCCACCGCAGCGTCCGGGGGGCCGCTCACCGCGAGGTCCCCGCCCAGCGGCACCGCCAGCAGCTGATCGACCAGCGGGACGCCGGCCGGCCGCGGGTCGGCGGTCGACGCCGAGCCGGTGGTCGACCCGTCGGCCTCCAGCCGGGTGGCGCCGACCACCAGCACCGTCGCGCCGGAGCGGAACGTGACGCCGGCCAGCACCATCTCCCCGCTCCCGGTCGGCCCCGCCGCGAGCAGCACCGGGGTCGCGCCGTCCAGCCCGGACCCGTAGGTGCCCACCGCCACCTGCAGCATCTGCTGCACCGCCTGCTCGGAGACCCGGGACCGCAGCCCCCGCGGGTCGCTGGCCTCGACCGGGATCGGGAGCACCGCCTCGGCGCGGTCGGTCATCGTGAGGCTCATCGAGCCGAGCGCCTGGCCGTTCCGCTGGACCGCGATGTGCATGGGAGGCGTGCCACGCGGGTCGCCGATCGCGCCGGCGGCCACGCCGTCCGCTCCCGGCATCGTGCGCCGGTCCACTCGTTCCTCGCCGGCCGCGGTCACGGTCGTCCCGTCGACGTACTCCACGGTGTCGCCGGGGAGGCCCACCACGACCAGGAGGCTGGACGACCCGCCGGCGGGGACGTCGACCAGGCCCGTGGGCTGGTTGCGGACCAGCCGCTGCACGCCGGTCGCCTGGGTCATCTCCGCGGGCTCCGCGCCGGCGGGGCCGGTGAACCAGGTCCCGCTGATCCGCCCGTCCGCGCTGCCCAGCACGAAGGCGATCCGGACCCCGTCCACGTCGTCGGCCCAGGCCACCCGGTGGCTGTCGACCGGCGGAGGGGTGGCCGGGTCGAGCTCGTCGGGCTCCCACGGCAGCGCGGCCACCGCCTGCAGCCACGCGGCGTCGTCGGCGAGCGCCCCGCGGACGGGGACGTCGTAGAGGCTCGTGGTCGTCACCGTCCGGGTCGCCGGGGCCGCGGCGTCGGACCGGCCGACGTCGGGCAGCAGACCGCCCACCACCGGGACCGCGCCGAAGACCAGCACCACCGACAGCCCGACGCCGGCGACGGCGGCCTGGTGGCGGCGGCGACGGCGGTGCCGCTCGCGGGTGCGGGTCACCAGGTCCCGCGGGTCGGGGGCCAGTGGGGTGGGCCGGTTCGCCAGGTGCGACCGCAGCTCGGTCTCGACGTCCAACAGGTCCACGTCAGCACTCCTCGAGGGCGCGGGCGGGCAGGGCTGCGCGCAGCCGCGCGAGCCCTCGGGTGGTCTGGCTCTTGACGGTGTTGACCGAGCAGCCCAGCGCGGCGGCGGTGGCCGCCTCGCCGAGGTCCTCGCCGTAGCGGAGCACCAGCACCGCCCGCATCCGGGGCGGCAGGGTGGCCAGCGCGGTGGCCATCCGGTCCCGTTCGGCGACGTCGTCGGTCGGGTCGGGGCCGGCGACGTCGTGCGCCGGGAGCGAGACGATCTCCTGCGTCGTCCGCCGGCGTCGCCAGCTGGCCGCGCTGGTGACCAGCACCTTGCGCACGTAGGGGTAGGGGTCCTCGCGGGAGATCCGCCCCCAGTGGCGGTAGGCCTTGAGCAGCGCCGTCTGCAGCAGGTCCTCGGCGTGACCGCGGTCGGCGGTCAGCAGGAACCCGACCCGCAGCAGGTCGTCGGAGCGCGCGGCGACGAACGCCTCGAACTCCGCCTCGTGGTCGGCTCGCACCCGGTCTCCTCCCGCCGTCACCCCCTAGGACGCCGTGAGGGGCGCCGCGGGGGTGTCACCGTGACCGAGTCGTGACCTCCAGCCCTGATACACGCCGGCCCGGAGGACGTGCGGGCGTCAGCCGTGCCAGGGGCGCTCGCGCGCCAGCTCCTCCCGGGCGACCGAGCGGACGTGCACCGCGTCGGGCCCGTCGACGATCCGCAGCGTGCGGGCGCTGGCGTAGAACCGGGCCAGCACGGTGTCGTCGCTGACCCCGGCGCCGCCGTGCACCTGGATCGCCCGGTCGATCACGTCGCAGGCCACCTGAGGTGCGGCCACCTTGATCGCGGCGATCTCGGTGCGCGCGCCCTTGGCACCGTGCCGGTCGATGAGGTCGGCGGTCTTGAGCACCAGCAGCCGGGCGGAGTCGATCTCGATGCGCGAGCGGGCGATCAGCTCCCGGACGGTGCCCTGCTCGGCCAGCGGCCGGCCGAAGGCGACCCGGGCCTTGGCCCGCTCGACCATCAGCGTGAGCGCCCGCTCGGCCATGCCCAGCGCGCGCATGCAGTGGTGGATCCGGCCGGGGCCCAGCCGGGCCTGGGCGATCATGAACCCGTCGCCCTCCCCGGCCAGCAGGTTCGACACCGGTACCCGGACGTCGGTGAACCGCAGCTCCGAGTGCCCGTGCTGGTCCTGGTAGCCGAAGACCGGCAGGTGCCGGACGATCTCCAGGCCGGAGGTGTCCCGGGGCACCAGCACCATCGACTGCTGCCGGTGCGCGGCGCCGTCGGGGTCGGTCTTGCCCATGACGATGAAGACCTGGCAGCGCTCGTCGGCGGCGCCGCTGGTCCACCACTTGCGGCCGTTGACCACGTACTCGTCGCCGTCGCGCACGATCGAGGTCTGGATGTTGCGGGCGTCGGAGCTGGCGACGTCGGGCTCGGTCATCGCGAACCCCGACCGGATCTCCCCGGCCAGCAGCGGCTCCAGCCAGCGCGTCTTCTGCTCCGGCGTGCCGAAGAGCATCAGCGTCTCCATGTTGCCGGTGTCCGGGGCCCCGCAGTTGGTCACCTCCGGCGCGATCACCGGTGACCAGCCGGTCACCTCGGCGACGCTGGCGTACTCCAGGTTGCTCAGCCCGGACAGCTCGGGGGAGAAGAGGTTCCACAGCCCGCGGGCCCGCGCCTCGGCCTTGAGCTCCTCGAGCACCGGCGGGTGCCCGTGGTCGTCGTGCCCGCGGGCGGCCCGCCAGGCGTCGTACACCGGCTCGGCGGGGAACACCCGTTCCCGCATGAAGTCCCACATCCGGCCGGTGACGTCCTCGGCCCGGGCGGACAGGCTGAAGTCCATGTCCGGACCGTAGTCGCGCCGACGCACGACCGCCCCGGACGCCAGTCGGCGTCCGGGGCGGTCGTGCGATCGGGGTGTGGCTCAGCGGGTGCGCAGGGACTCGTCCCGGCCGCGGGTGGTCGCGTCCTTCACCGGGCCCAGCGCGATGGCCAGGCCGGCGATCACGCTGACCAGGTGCAGCCAGTTGTCCGCCCAGTTGATGCTGAGGAAGTTCAGCGGCTCCTCCTCGCCGGCGGCGAACAGGCCGTAGATGAACGCCGCGCCGTAGCCGACGGCGAGCAGCCACCCGTAGGTCCGGGCGGTGCTGAGCTTCCGGGCCAGCGCGATGCCGGCCAGGCCGATCACCAGGTGCACGATGTTGTGCAGCGGGTTGATCGAGAAGCCCAGCAGGGTCTCGTCGGTGTGCGCGGCGAAGTCGTCGAAGCCGGTGATGAAGAAGCCGATGATGCCGATCAGCGTGTAGATCACACCGATCGCCATGGCCAGCATCTGTGGCCAGGTCATGCCTCGGTTGCCGGTGCCGTGGTCTGCTGCGGTCATGGGTGCCCTCCGTGATGTCGTCGGGCCGCCGGGTCTCAGCGGGCCGTTACAGGGAGTTCCCAGGGATGATCACCGGAAACGGCCGCCACCCGAACGGGTGAAGGTCGTTCCCGGATCGTGATCTCAGGCCGGGCGGGGCGTGGCCTTCGGCCGGCGGACGACGAACGGGCCGATGGCCAGCAGGTCGACGGGGGCCGAGCCGAAGCACTCCAGCGCGTCCCGCGGGTCGTCGACCATCGGCCGGCCGGCGGTGTTCAGGCTGGTGTTGACCACGACCGGCAGCCCGGTGCGCCGCTCGAACGCCGAGATCATCCGGTGCACCAGCGGGGACGTCTCCGGGTCGATGGTCTGGATCCGCGCCGTCCCGTCGACGTGGGTGACCGTGGGGATGCGGTCACGCCACTCCGGGGCCACGTCGTGCACGAACAGCATGTACGGCGAGGGGATCGGGCCACGGCTGAAGATCTCCGGGGCCTTCTCCAGCAGCACCATCGGCGCCACCGGGCGGAACTGCTCGCGGCCCTTGACGTCGTTCATCCGCTCGAGGTTGGCCTCGAAGCCGGGGTGGGCCAGCAGTGAGCGGTGGCCCAGCGCGCGCGGGCCGTACTCGCTGCGGCCCTGGAACCAGGCGACGATGCCGTTGTCGGCGAGGACCTCGGCCACGGCCTCGGCGACGTCGTCGGGGCGCTCGTAGTCGATCGCCGCGGTCGTGAGCACCTGCTCGATCTCGTCGTCGCTCCAGCCGCGGCCCAGCGCCGCGCCGGGCATCGGCTGGGTCTCCTCGCCGAGCTCGCGGGCGACGTGCAGGGCGGCGCCCAGCGCGGTGCCGGCGTCGCCGGCGGCCGGCTGCACCCAGACCTGCTCGAACGGGCTCTCGGCCAGGATCCGGGTGTTGGCGACGCAGTTGAGCGCGGTGCCGCCGGCCAGGGTGAGGGTCTTCTCCCCGGTCTGCTCGTGCACCCAGCGGGCCAGGTCGACCAGCACCTCCTCCAGCCGGGTCTGCACGCTGGCGGCCAGGTCGGCGTGGTCGGAGGTCCACTGGTCGCCCTTGCCCAGGCGCGGGGCGAACTCGGTGAAGTCGATCTCCTCGGTGCGGAAGCCGCCGTCCCCGGTGGCCCGGATGAGCTCGGTCAGGTCGCCGAGGAAGCGCGGCTTGCCGTAGGAGGCCATCGCCATGACCTTGAACTCGTCGGAGCTGCGCAGGAAGCCCAGGTGGTCGGTGAGGTCCTCGTACATCAGGCCGAGGGAGTGCGGCAGCGCCTGACCGGCGAGCACCTCCAGCTGACCGTCGACGTAGCGGCCGGCCAGGTGGCTGTGCGCCTCACCACGACCGTCGAGCACGAGGACGGCGTTGTCGCGCCGTCCCTCGCGCCCGGGGGCGGCCAGGCCGGCCGACGCGGCGTGGGCGACGTGGTGCTTGACGAACCGGACCTTCGCCGGGTCCAGGCCGGGCAGCGCGTGGGCCAGGAAGTCCGGGGCCATCTCGGCGTACTTCTTGCGCATGACGTCGCCGTCGTCGAACAACCCCGACTCCTCCGGGGTGCCCATCAGCGCCGGGTCGAAGGAGTAGGCGACCGCGTCGAGCTCCTCGGGCCGGATGCCGGCCTGCTTGAGGCACCAGGCGGCGGACAGCTCGGGCAGCTCCCAGGCGCTCCACGGCAGCGGGCGCTTGCCGTGCTTGCGCCGGCTGAACCGCTCCTCCTCGGCCGCGGCCACGACCTTCCCGTCGACGACCAGCGCCGCCGCCGGGTCGTGGTAGATGGCGTTGATGCCCAGGACCTTCACGCGCGTGCTCCTCCCGGCCGGGCGCGATCCGCCCGGTCCTCGCTCATGATCAAGCCGCGGCGGAGAACGCGCACGCCGAAAGGGGTCTGTTTCACCCACTCGTACGGGTGGCCCCGGGTCACCCGGTGTGATCTTGTGCAGCGGTCGGCCGCTACGTTCTGCGGCCAGTCGGCCGAACGGAAGGGGCACGCATGCGTTCGGGCGGTCGGACACCGCGCAGTGGCCCGTGGCGCGTGGTCTCCGGGGCCTCTGTCGCGATGGGTGTCGGGTTCTCCGTTCTGCTCATGTCGCTCTCCTACGGGGTGTCGGACCGGATCAGCGGCGACCTGGGCACCCCGGAGGTGCGCGCGGCCGGCGTGGTCGACGTCGACCTGATCGAGTCGATCCTCCGCGAGCTGACGGTCGCGGTGACCCTGGCCATGGTCGTCCAGACGGCTGCGGCGACGGCGACCGTGGGCTGGGTGCTCATGCAGTCGCGGAAGCGTGAGATCGGCATCCGCCGGCAGAGCGGGGTCTTCCGCAGCCGGCTGGTGCGCGACTTCCTCCGGGAGATGGCGCCCCCGGTCCTCGGTGGGGCGCTGGTGGGTGAGGCCGCCGGGATCGTGGGCGGGCTCGCCGTCCGCGAGTTCACCGTCCTGCCGGTCTCGTTCACGGCCGTGTCCCTGCTGGCGGCCTTCCCGGTCACCATCCTGCTGGCCGGCGCCGCGACCACCGTCCCGGCCTGGGTGGCCGCGGGCCAGTCCCCCAAGAGCGTGCAGGCGCAACAGTGACGGAGAGTGGCGGGTTGGCGGAGAAGATCGTCGAGGTCCGGGGGCTGCGCTTCTCGTTCCCGGACGGGCCGACGGTGCTCTCGATCGACGAGTTCGACGTGACGGGCCCCGGTCTGGTGGCCGTGGTCGGGCAGAGCGGTGCGGGCAAGTCCACGTTCGGCGCGCTGATCGGAGGGCAGGAGCAGGCGCCGTACGAGGGGTCGGTCAAGGTCCTCGGGCAGGAGTGGTCGGTCCTGGCGCAGGGACGGCAGGACGACGAGCGGCAGCTGCACCGGCGCAGGATCGGCTACATCCCCCAGGACTACGGGCTGCTCCCGGACTACACGCCGTGGGAGATGCTGCTGCTGGACATGGGCGATGCCGAGATCGACGAGGAGCAGCGGACGCCCCGCGCCCAGCGCGCCCTGGAGGCCATGGGCCTGGCGGAGATGCGGGACCGCCGGATCGCCGAGCTGTCCGGCGGACAGCAGCAGCGGGTGGCCATCGCGCGGATGCTGGCGCGGGACGTGGCACTGGTCGTCGCGGACGAGCCCACCGCCAACCTCGACGAGGCCACGACGCGGGACGTCGTGGCGGCCCTGCGCAGGGCCGCCGAGAGCGTCCCGGTCATCGTCATCACCCACGACCGCTGGGTGGCCGACCAGTGCCGGTGGCGGCTGGAGCTCAGCCCGCCGAGGAGCTGATCGCGGCGTCGGCTGCCGGGGTCAGCCGCCCGTGCGGGCGGTCAGCAGCCGGTTGTCGACGACGGCCTGGAGCGCGAGGGTCTTGTAGCCGACCGCGTCGAAGAGCACGACCACCCGGTCGTCCTCGTGGCGCATGACGACGCCGGGGCCCCACTCGGTGTGCTCCACGGCCAGGTCGACCGGGAAGGGGTGGTCGGCGTCGGCGGTGTGCTGCTCGGTGGACAGCCCCGCGCTGCAGTTGTCGCAGTTGCCGCACGGCTCGTCGAGCTGCTCCCCGAAGTAGCCGAGCAGGAACTGGCGTCGGCAGCCGGTGGTCTCGGCGTAGCCGCGCATCATCTCGATCCGGCTCTCGTCGACCCGGATGTGGTGCTCGGCCAGCTCGCGGGCGGCCGCCGCGGCCTCTCCGGGCGCCGGTGCGTCGGGGGCGGGGGCCGCCGTCCCCTCGTCGTCCAGGACGACGGCGCCGGCCTGTTCCAGCAGGTTCAGGTCGCGCACCAGCGGCGTCGCGGGCCGGCCGGTCTCCCCGCGCAGCTCCGTCACGTCCACGCCGTCCATGCCGGCCTCGACGCCGGCCCGGACCAGCCCGGCGACCTGCTGCAGCTCCTCCTCGGCCGGGGCGCCGGCGGCGAAGAACCTGCGGATTCCGAGGTCCTCCTGCCGGTGGACCAGCACGGCGGTGGCCGGCTCGCCGTCGCGGCCGGCCCGGCCGATCTCCTGGTAGTAGCTGTCGATCGAGTCCGCCGGCTCGGCGTGCACCACGAACCGGGTCTCGGGCTTGTCGATGCCCATGCCGAAGGCGGTGGTGGCGACGACGACGTCCAGCTCGTCGTCCATGAAGGCCCGCTGCACCTCTTCGCGGTCGCTCTTCCTCAGCCCCGCGTGGTAGGCCTGCGCCCGGAGCCCGCGTTCGGTGAGCGCTTGCGCGAACTCCTCGGTGCCCCGGCGGGTGGCGCTGTAGAGGATCCCGGTGCCGCGCTGGGTGAGCTCGGTGACCCGGTCGAGGACGGCGGCGTGCTTGCCGTGCGCGTCGGCGTGCTGCTCGACCTCCAACCGGATCTCCGGCCGGTCGAAGCCGGCGACGACGACCTCCGGGTCGCGCATCTCCAGCCGCTCGAGGATCTCCGCGCGCACCGGCGGCGCGGCGGTGGCGGTGAGCGCCAGCACGGTCGGGTGGCCGAGCTGCTCGACCACGCCGCCCAGGCGCAGGTAGTCGGGGCGGAAGTCGTGCCCCCACGCCGAGACGCAGTGCGCCTCGTCGACGACGAACAGCGCGGGCCCGGCCTCGCGGATCGCGTCCACGACCTCGGGCTTGGCCAGCTGCTCGGGGGCGAGGAAGCAGTAGCGGACCGTTCCGTCACGCAGCCCGTCGAGCGCCGCCCGCTGGTCGCCGCCGGACAGGCTGGAGTTGAGCACCACCGCTCGGCCGACGGCCTGCTCGCCGAGCTCCGCCAGCCGCTGGACCTGGTCGCGCTGCAACGCGATCAGCGGCGAGACGATCAGCACCGGGCCGTCGAGGAGGGTGCCGAGCACCGTGTAGACCGCCGACTTCCCGGCGCCGCTGGGCAGCACCGCCAGGGTGTCCCGGCCGGCGGCGACGGCCTTCATCGCCTCCTCCTGGCCGGGGCGGAAGTCCTCGAATCCGAGCACCTCGCGAGCGGTCTCCCGGATGCGCCGGGTGCGCGCCGACGCGGAGCCGCCGACGGGGTTGTCCTGCTGGGTGCTCGTCACCGGCGGCCTCTGCCCGACCCCAGAGATCGGCAAACGACGCCCCGGAGCGGCGCCGGTCACCGCCAGGTGGGCAGCCAGTACCGCAGGTCCAGCAGGTCGGGGTCCGTCGGGAGCCCCAGCCAGATCGGGGCGAAGAACGCGAACGCCGCGACCGACAGGACGGCGAGCCCGGCGCCGACCAGCCGGGGGCGCGGCCCGACCTGGACCGCGCGGACCAGCGCGAAGGCGATGAACGGCACCGCCGGCACCAGGTAGAAGAAGTAGCCGGGCTTGCCTGCGGCGAGCCACGGGGCCCACAGCAGCAGCAGCGGCACGAGGATGCTGGCGGCGATCCCGTCCCGGCGGGCGACGGCGCGCCACAGTAGCACCGGGTAGGCCAGCAGCGCCGGCCACCACAGCGCGGGGCTGCCCAGCTGCACGATGCGGGCCTTGGTGCCCGGGGGGACGGCGCAGTCGTCCGGGTCCGCGGTGGCGGCGCACTCCGCGGCGTAGCTGAGGACCGGGCGCTGCAGCCAGGGCCAGCCCAGCGGGCTGGAGCGGTACGGATGGGTGGCCTCCAGCCTCCCGTGGTAGGCGACCACGTCGGCCTGGTCCGCCGCCCAGGTCTCCAGCCGGTCGGCCGCCGACGTGCCGCAGTCACCTTCGGCGCAGGCGACCGCGGCGGCCCGGCTGTCGGAGTAGGAGGCGAAGAAGCCGGCGTAGCTGGCCAGGTACACCGCGGCGGGCACCAGCAGCAGGCTCAGCACGCCACCGGCGGCCACGGCCACGCCGCGACGGGCCGCCCGGGGCAGGCCCTCGCTCCGTCCGGCCAGCTCGGTGCCGAGCACCAGCAGGCCCGCGGCGGCGACGGCGAGCAGCCCGGACCACTTGGTGCCGACCGCCAGCCCCAGTGCGACGCCGGCCAGCCACCGGTACCGGGAGCCCAGCAGCGACCGGCGCAGCGGCTCGCCGGGACCGCGGGCGGCCCGGCGGGCGTCCCGGTCGATCAGCACCAGCCAGAACGCGGCGACGACGAACAGCCCGAGGGTGGCGTCGAGCATGCCGATCCGGCTGGTCGTGACGGCGAGCCCGTCCAGGCAGACCAGCAGGGCGGCCAGGGCGGCGGGGGCGGGGCGCCGGAACAGCCGCAGGCCGCAGAGGTACGTGAGGAGGACCGTCAGCGAGCCGGCGACGGCCACCCCGATCCGCCAGCCGGTGGGCGTGGCGCTGCCGAAGAGCTCGATGCCCAGGGCGATGACCCACTTGCCCACCGGGGGGTGGACCGGCCGGCCCTCCTCGACGCCGCGGTTGAGGTAGTCCACGGCGTCCTGCACGTAGTACTTCTCGTCGAAGTACAGGCGGCCGGGGTCGCCGAGGGCCCACAGCCGGACGGCCGCGGCCAGCAGGAAGAGCGCGAGCGGCAGTGCCCAGACCCACAACGGGCGGCGCCGGAAGGCGCCGCCCGTTGCTCGGTGCTCCACGTCGGGAGCGACTGTGCTCATCGCATCAGCCGTTGTCCTCGGTGCTGTACTCGGTCTCCGTCTCGGTGTTGACCTCGGTCTCGGTCTCCACCGTCTCGGTCTCGGTGTCGACCTCGGTCTCCGTGGGCTCGAGGGTCTCGGTGACCTCGGTCGACTGCTCCTCGGTCTCGGTGACCTGCTCGGTCTCGGTGACCTCGACGGTGCCCTCCTCCTCGGAGCCGCAGGCGCCGAGGCCGAAGACGATCAGGCCGGAGAAGGAAGCGGCGGCGATGCCGCGGGTCATGCGGTTCATGGGGTGCTCCTGAGATCGGGGAAAACGGTCCTCCGTCCCATGACCGCACCTCCGGGCGGGTACCCACGCGAGCAGGTAACGATCCGATCTCGCCTGTTCCCGGATTCGTTGCACGATCGTGTCCTCGTCCAGGTGTCCAGCGGCCGGACAGCGGCAATGGCCTGGACGGTGACCCCTCGAGACGTGTGCGTCTGCATCCCCACGTACCAGGAGCGCGAGAGCCTGCCCCGGACGCTGTCCGCCGTGCTGCGGGCCGTCCCGGACGCGCACGTCCTGGTCATCGACGACAACAGCCCGGACGGCACCGGCGCCCTGGCCGACCGGATCGCCGCCGCCGATCCCCGGGTGCACGTGGTGCACCGCCCGGGCAAGGCCGGCCTCGGCCCGGCGTACGTCCAGGGTTTCCGCTGGGCGCTGGACCAGGGTTACGCGGTGATCGCGCAGATGGACGCCGACGGGTCGCACCGCGCCGAGGACCTGCCGCGGCTGCTGGACCGGCTCGCCACCGCCGACGCCGTGCTCGGCTCGCGCTGGGTGCCCGGCGGCCGGGTGCAGGACTGGCCACGGCACCGCGAGCTGCTCAGCCGGGCCGCGAACCGCTACGTCCAGGTGGCCCTCGGCCTGCCGCTGGGCGACGCGACCGGCGGCTTCCGCGCCTTCCGGCGGCAGGCGCTGGAGTCGCTGGACCTGGGGTCGGTCCAGTCGCAGGGGTACTGCTTCCAGATCGACATGGCCCGGCAGGTGTGGTCCCGGGGCCTGCGGCTGGCCGAGGTGCCGATCGTCTTCGCCGACCGCGAGTTCGGGCAGAGCAAGATGAGCGGCCGGATCATCCGCGAGGCGCTGGTCCGCGTGGGCGTCTGGTCGCTGGCCTCGCTGCGCCCGGCCCGGGGCGGGGAGCGGCCGGTCCGCGGCCGGCACCCGGTGCTGCTCCGCCGCCGCGCCCTCGCCTGAGCCTCCTCGCCGCACCTGCGGACAGGGGTCGCTTGTAGGTCCGCAGCTGCGGTGGTTACGGTGCGCCGGTGCCTGCCACCTATCGGATCGCCGAGGCGGCCGCGCTCCTCGGCGTGAGCGACGACACCGTGCGGCGCTGGATCGAGGCCGACCGGCTCGCCGCCTCCCGCGACGCGGGCCCGGCCCGGGTCGACGGCGCCGATCTCGCCCGGGTGGCCGCCGAGCTGCACGACGCGCCGCCGCCGGGGGTCACCCGGTCCTCGTCGGCGCGCAACCGGATGGCCGGGATCGTCACCCGGGTGCTGCGCGACGGGGTGATGGCCCAGGTGGAGATCCAGGCCGGCCCCTTCCGGCTGGTGTCGCTGATGAGCCGCGAGGCCGCCGACGAGCTCGGCCTGGACGTCGGTGCCCGCGCCGTCGCCACCGTCAAGGCCACCCAGGTCAGCGTGGACGTGCCGTGAGCGGGCATCGCAGCGAGCGCCGGCGGACGAGGAGCGGAGCGAGCGCGCACCTGCGGGGTCATCGTGCCGTGAGCGAGCGCCTGCCGCGGCATCGCGCCGTGCGGGGGGCGGCCGTGGCGGCGATGCTGCTGAGCGGCTGTGGGGCGCCGGCCGCCGACGGGGACAGCACGCTCACCGTCTTCGCCGCTGCCTCGCTCACCGACGTCTTCACCGACCTGGGCGCCGAGCTGGAGGCGCAGCGCCCGGGCCTGACCGTGCAGTTCACCTTCGCCGGCAGCGCGACGCTGGCCACCCAGATCACCCAGGGCGCCCCGGCCGACGTCTTCGCACCGGCCGACGAGGGGCAGCTGGCGCGGGTCGCCGACGCCGGGCTGACCGGCACAGCGGAGGTGTACGCGTCCAACCGGCTCATGGTCGCCGTCCCCCCGGCGAATCCGGCCGGCCTCACCGCGCCGGACGCAGCCGGGGTCCCCGGGCTGGCCGAGCTGCTGCCCGACGACGTCACGCTCGCCGTCTGCGCCGTCGAGGTGCCCTGCGGCGCGGCGGCCGCGGAGGTGCTCGAGGCGGCCGGCCGGTCCGACTCCCCGGACACCTACGAGGACGACGTGCGGGCCGTGCTCACCAAGGTCGAGCTGGGGGAGGTGGACGCCGGCCTGGTCTACCGTTCCGACGTCCTCGCCGCGGGCGACCAGGTGCTGGCGTTCGGGTTCCGCGAGGCCGAGCAGGCCGCCAACCGCTATCCCCTGGCTCCGCTGGCCGACGCGCCGAACCCGGCCGCGGCGCAGGCGTTCGTGGACCTGGTGCTCAGCGACGCCGGGCAGCAGACGCTGACCGACGCGGGCTTCTTCGAGCCGTGACCCGGGCGCGCACCCGACGCCGGGAGGCCGGGGTGCCGGCACCACTGCTGGTGCCGGCGGTGCTCGCCGTCGTCTTCCTGGTGCTGCCGCTGCTCGGCCTGGTGCTGCGCGCGCCCTGGTCGCAGCTGCCCACCCTGCTCGCGGAGCCGGCGGTGGGCTCGGCGCTGCGGTTGTCGCTGGTCTCGGCGACCCTGGCCACCGGTCTGTCGCTGCTGCTCGGCGTCCCGCTCGCCTGGGTGCTGGCCCGCTCCCGGGCGCGCGGGCGCAGCGTGCTCCGGGCGCTGGTCACCGTGCCGCTGGTGCTGCCCCCGGTGGTCGGCGGCGTCGCGCTGTTCCTGGTGCTCGGCCGGCAGGGGATCGTCGGGCGCGAGCTGTACGAGGCGTTCGGCTGGACCATCCCGTTCAGCACGACCGCGGTCGTCATCGCCGAGACGTTCGTGGCGATGCCGTTCCTGGTGATCAGCGTGGAGGGGGCGCTGCGCGCCGCCGACGCCCGGTTCGAGGACGCCGCGGCCACCCTCGGCGCCGACCGGTGGACGACGTTCCGCCGGGTGACCCTGCCACTGGTCGCCCCGGGGATCGCCGCGGGTGCGGTGCTGTGCTGGGCGCGGGCGCTGGGCGAGTTCGGCGCGACGATCACCTTCGCCGGCAACTTCCCCGGGACGACGCAGACGATGCCGCTGGCGGTGTACCTGGCGCTGCAGTCGGACCCGGAGGCGGCGATCGCCCTGTCCCTGGTGCTGCTCGGCGTCTCGCTGGCGACCCTGCTGCTGCTCCGCGACCGCTGGCTGGGGCGGGCGGCCGCATGACCCTGGACGCGCACGTGTTCGTCGACCGCGGCGGGTTCACCGTCGACGTCGAGGTGTCCGTCGCCGACGGTGAGGTGCTCGCGGTGCTGGGGCCGAACGGGGCCGGCAAGTCCACCGTCTTGCGGGTGCTGGCCGGGCTGCTGCGCCCGGACGGCGGCCGGGTCCGGGTCGGCGACGAGGTCTGGGACGCCCCCGGCGTGCACCTCCCCCCGTACCGCCGGTCGCTGGGCATGGTCTTCCAGGACTCCCTGCTGTTCCCGCACCTGACGGTCACCGAGAACGTCGCCTTCGGCCCGCGCTCCCGGGGGGCTCGCCGGGCCGACGCCCGCGCCGCGGCTGCGGCGTGGCTGGACCGGGTCGGGCTCGCCGATCTCGGCGCCCGCCGCCCCGGGGAGCTGTCCGGGGGGCAGGGGCAGCGGGTCGCGCTCGCCCGGGCGCTGGTCGGCGACCCGCGGGTGCTGCTGCTCGACGAGCCGCTGTCGGCGCTGGACGCGCGGACCCGGCTCGCCGTCCGGACCGAGCTGCACCGCCACCTGGCCGACTACGCCGGCAGCGCGGTGCTGGTCACGCACGACCCGGTGGACGCGATGGCGCTGGCCGGGCGGGTGCTGGTGGTCGAGGACGGGCGGGTCGTGCAGACCGGCACGCCGGCGGAGGTGGCCCGGCGCCCGCGCACCGACTACGTCGCCCGGCTGGTCGGGCTGGTGCTCCTGCCCGGGGACGCCGCGGGGACGTCGGTCGCGCTCGAGGGCGGCGGCACCGTGTCGATCGCGGAGCCGGCGCACGGCCCGGTCTTCGCCGCCGTCCGGCCGGAGTCGGTGGCGCTGCACCTGGAGCGGCCCGGGGGCAGTCCGCGCAACGTGTGGCCGGTGGAGCTGGTCGCCGCCACGCCGCACGGCTCGGTGGTGCGCTGCGACCTGGCCGGGGAGGTGCCACTGACCGCCGACGTCACCGCGGCGTCCTTCGCCGAGCTCGCCCTGGCCCCCGGCGCCCGGGTGTGGGCCGCGGTGAAGGCCAGCGAGATCACCGTCCACCCCCGCTGAGAGAGTGGGCGGGTGACGTCCGATGCGCCCGTAGCCGGGCTGGTGCTCGCCGCCGGGGGCGGCCGGCGGTACGGCATGCCGAAGGCCCTGGTCGAGTACCGGGGCAGCCTGCTGGTCGAGCGGGCGGTGCGCACGGCGACGGCGGTGTGCGACCCGGTGCTCGTCGTCCTCGGCGCCTCCGCCGTGGAGGTGTGGCAGCGCGCAGACCTCGCCGGCGCGACGGTGCTGGCCAACCGCGACTGGGAGACCGGCATGGCCTCCAGCCTGCGCACCGGACTCGACGGGTTGCGCTCGTGGCCCGGCCGCGTCGACGCCGTCCTGGTGCAGTTGGTGGACATGCCCGGGATGACGCCGGAGGCGCTGACCCGGGTCGCCGCGCACGCCGCCCCCGATGCCCTGGCGGTGGCCACCTATGACGGCGTCCGCAGCCACCCGGTGCTGCTCGGCCGCGAGCACTGGGCCGGCGTCGCGGAGACCGCGACCGGCGACGAGGGCGCGCGCGGCTACCTGGCCGGCCGCGACGTCGTCGAGGTCGACTGCACCGGCCTGGCCGACCCGACCGACCTGGACGTGCCGCCGTCCGGGTGACCCGCGCGGGTACCGTCGCCGCCGTGAGCACGCTGCTGGCCCGGGTCACCGACGAGCCGCTCTCGGTCGCCGAGCACGAGGACGCGGTCGCCGACGAGGCGGCCGGCGCGGTGGTCTCCTTCGCCGGGGTCGTCCGCGACCACGACGGCGGCCGCGCGGTGACCGAGCTGGAGTACGTCGGTCACCCCACCGCCCCGGAGCTGATCGCCGAGATCGCCGCCGAGTTCGCCGCACGCCCGGAGGTCCGCTCCGTCGCCGTCTCGCACCGGATCGGCCTGCTGGGCATCGGCGACGTCGCGCTGGCGTGCGCGGTGAGCGCCGCGCACCGCGGCCAGGCGTTCACCGCCTGCGCCGAGCTGGTCGACGAGGTGAAGGCCCGGTTGCCGATCTGGAAGCGCCAGGTGTTCACCGACGGCGAGGAGGAGTGGGTCGCCTGCCCGTGACCGGTGGGGCCGTTGTGGTGCGGCTGCTTGCCGGTCATCGAACCGTCATGGCATAACAGAACTGCTCGTCTGTGAACCGGGCGAGCAGCTCCGCCGCCCCGGCCGCAGAGCGGTCACCGGGGGAGGTGCAGCCGATGGCAGACGACGAGGGCGACGCCCGCGTGCTCGAGTCGATGCCCATGGGCTACCTGTCGGTCGACCCCGAGTGGCGGATCACGTACCTCAACGCGACCGGGGAGGCCGTGGTCAGGCGGTCCCGGGAGGAGCTGCTCGGCCAGGACTTCTGGACGGCGTTCCCGGCCAACGCCGACAACGAGTTCGGCCGCGTCTACCGCGAGTGCATGGCCACCGGGATCCCGGCGGTGGTGGAGGGGCACTACCCCGACCCGCTGGACCGCTGGATCGAGGTGCGGGCGGTGCCCTCCGAGCAGGGCCTGGCGATGTACTTCACCGACGTGACCGAGCGGCGCCTGGTGCAGGAGCGGCTGGCGGTGCTGGCCCGGATCAGCGCCGAGCTGGCCGGCACGCTCGACCTCGGCACCGCGGCCGTGCGGATCCCCCGGCTGATCGTGCCGGCACTGGCCGACTGGTGCGTCCTCACCGTGCTGGACGAGGAGGGGCGCCCCCGGGACGTCGGCTGGTGGCACCCGGACCCCGCCATGCAGCCGCTCGTGGAGCGGTACGTGGAGCTGCGGCTGGCGTCCATGCCGGCGGACAGCCCGGTCGCGCGGGCGCTGGTCGGGGAGACGGCCGTGACCCGGGTGGGCCGGTCGTTGCTGCCCGCCGGGGAGTCGCTGGACGTCTTCGCCCGGCTGGGGGCCACGACCCTGGTCGCCCTGCCGGTCCGGGCGCGGGGCCGGACGGTGGGCGCGCTCACCCTCTACTCCGGGAACGGGCGCGCCGTGGGGCCGCCGGAGGTGGCGACCGCGCGCGAGGTCGCCGACCGGGTCGGCCTGGCGCTGGACAACGCCCGGTTGTTCGACCAGCAGCGCCAGCTCGCCGAGGCGCTGCAGCGCAGCCTGCTCACCGGCGGCTACGAGGACGACCAGGCCGAGGTGGTGGTCCGGTACACCCCGGCCGCGGAGGCCGCGCGGGTCGGCGGCGACTGGTACGACGCGTTCACCCAGCCGTCCGGGGCGACGATGCTGGTCATCGGCGACGTCGTCGGTCACGACACCGCCGCCGCCGCCGCGATGGGCCAGCTGCGGGCGCTGCTGCGCGGCGTCGCCACCTACAGCGACGCCGGCCCGGGGGAGGTGCTCCGTGGCCTGGACGCCGCGATGGCCCAGCTGCACGTGGACACCTACGCCACCGCGGCGGTGGCCCGCTTCGAGCAGACGCCGGCGGAGGCCGACCGTGGGCTCACCCGGATGCGCTGGAGCAACGCCGGGCACCTGCCGCCGCTGGTGATCCACCCCGACGGCACCCTCGCCGCGCTCGCCGACTGGCGTGGTGACCTCATGCTCGGGGTCGACGCCACCGCGGAGCGCACGGAGTCGGTGGTCACCCTCGCCTGCGGGACGACGGTGCTGCTGTACACCGACGGGCTCATCGAGCGCCGCGGCGGCGACCTGGACGAGGGGATGAGCCGGCTGCGGCAGGTCGCGGTCGAGCTCGCCGGCCTGCCGCTGGATCAGCTGTGCGACGAGCTGCTGGACCGGCTGGTGCACGGCCGGCCGGAGGACGACGTCGCCGTGGTGGCGATCCGCCTCGGCGGGGGGCCCGGAACGCGCTGACCGCTGAGGTCAGCGGGTTCCGGCGCCGGCCAGCCCGTCGTCGTCCGGGCGCTGCTGCTCGGTGCCCTCCTGCTCGCCGTGCTCGGCCTGCTCCTCCTCGGCCTCGCCCTCGAGCCGGCGCGCCTCACCGTCGAGGGCAGCGGCCACGTCGCCGTGCGACTGGCCCCAGACCTCCTCGGCGTGACCCACGGCCTGCTCGACCTTGGCCTTGGCCTTGTCCCACACGCTCATCTCGTACCTCCAGGTCTCAGCCGCCGGTCCACGGGGCGGCTTCCGCGCCCCGGTCCGCTCCTCGCTCGTCCCTCGCTGCGATGCTCCCGGGGCTGTCAGCCTCCGGCGAACGGCGGCAGGACGTCGACCACCGACCCGGGCGTCAGCACCAACGACCGGTCCCGGGTCTGCGTTCCGTCGACCAGGAACGAGCAGGCGGTGAGCACCCGCTCCAGCCGCTCGCCGTGGGCGTCGACGATCTGCCCGACCAGCTCCTCGAGGCTGGCCGCCTCCCGCGTCTCGGTGTCCACGCCCGCAGCGGCGCGCGCCCCGGCGAAGTACCGCACGGTCACCGTCACCCGGTCGCTCCCGCGGAACGCTCCGCCCCTCGCTCGCCGGCGCTCACTGCGATGCTCACGTTCCTGTCCGCTCCCACCACGATCCTCAGCCCCCGATCGCGGACATCGGCCGCGAGGGCTGCAGGAACGACGGGTCGTCGATGCCGTGACCGGGCAGCTTGCCCAGGGTGGCGATCCGCCAGCGGTCGGCCAGCTCGGCGTCGGTGGCGCCCTCGCGCATCGGGCCGCGCAGGTCGGACTCCTCGCGGGCGAACAGGCAGTTGCGCACCTGGCCGTCGGCGGTGACCCGGGTGCGGTCGCAGGCGCCGCAGAAGGACCGGGTGACCGAGGCGATCACGCCGACCGTGGCCGGCCCGCCGTCGACCAGCCAGCGTTCGGCGGGGGCGGAGCCGCGGTCCTCCCCGGCGGGGGTGAGCGTGTGCGCGGCCGAGAGCCGTTCGAGGATGTCCTCGCCGGTGACCATCCGGCCGCGGGTCCAGGCGTGGTGGGCGTCCAGCGGCATCTGCTCGATGAACCGCAGCTCGTAGCCCTGCTCCAGGCAGAAGTCGAGCAGCGGGACGGCGTCGACGTCGTTGATCCCGTGCAGCAGGACGGCGTTGACCTTCACCGGGGTGAGGCCGGCGTCCTGCGCGGCCCGCAGGCCGGCCAGCACGTCGTCGAGCCGGTCGCGGTACGTCAGCTGCTTGAACCGGTCGCGGTCCAGGGTGTCGAGGCTGACGTTGATCCGGTCCAGTCCGGCCGCGGCCAGCGCCGGCGCCATCCGGGACAGCCCGATCGCGTTGGTGGTGAGCGACACCTCCGGCCGGGGGCGCAGCGCGGTGCTGGCCGCCACGATGCCGGGCAGCCCGGGGCGCAGCAGCGGCTCACCGCCGGTGAACCGCACCTCGCGGACGCCCAGCAGCTCGACGCCGATCCGGACCAGCCGGACGACCTCGTCGTCGGTCAGCTGCTCCACCTTCGGCAGCCACTGCAGGCCCTCGGGTGGCATGCAGTACGTACAGCGCAGGTTGCAGCGGTCGGTGAGCGACACCCGCAGGTCGGTGGCGACCCGGCCGTGCCGGTCGACCAGGCCGCCGGTGCCCGGGGTGACCTGCGGGCGCACCCGCGGGTCGGGCAGGGGGCTGGAGGTCGTCACCGGACCCAATGTAATGGCGCACGCGAGCGGATGGCGCGCTGCTACGTTCGGCACCGCCACCCGAGGGTCCGGCGGGCACCCCCGCACTCGCCTGTGGCCAGAGAGCGCGAGAACGAGAACCGTGTCCCCCCGCACCGTCTTCTCCCCCTACGCCCGGCTGTTCACCGTGCCCGGCGCCCGGGCCTTCTCCCTGGCCGGCTGGTTCGCCCGCGTCCCGATGGCCACCGTCGGGCTGGGCTCGGTGCTGCTCGTCGCCGGGGAGACCGGCAGCTACGCCCTGGCCGGCGCGGTCGCCGGCACGCTGTCGCTGTCCTTCGCGATCGCCAGCCCGCAGTGGGCGCGCCTGATGGACCGGATCGGGCAGAGCCCGGTGCTGCGCTGGACGGCGCTGCTCTACCTGGTCACCGGCCTGGCCTTCGTCGCCGTGGTCGTGGCCGACGGGCCCCGCTGGGCCTGGTTCGCGCTGGCCGCCGTCTGCGGGGCCAGCGGCTCCAACGTCGGGTCGGTGGTCCGCAGCCGCTGGGCGCACGCGCTGCCGGACCCCGCGCAGCGGCAGACCGCCTTCGCCTTCGAGTCCGTCGCCGACGAGGTGGTGTTCGTCGCTGCGCCGCCGCTGGTCACCGTGCTCGCGGCCGCGGTGTCCCCGCCCGCCGGCTTCCTGACCGGGCTGCTGCTCGGCGTCGTCGGCGGGCTGGTGCTCTCCCGGCTGGAGGCCAGCGCGCCGCCGGTGGAGCGCCAGGTCGCCGGCCAGCCGCGGCCCCGGGTGCGGGTGCTCACCGCCGGCCTGGTGGCGATCGCGGTCACCTACCTGGCGATGGGCAGCGTGTTCGGCGCGATCGACGTGGTGGTCGTCGGGTTCGCCGACGCGGAGGGGCACCCGGCCGCGGCCGGCATCGCGCTGTCCACGTACGCCGCGGGCAGCCTGGTCGCCGGGCTCGCCTACGGCGTGCTCCGGCTGCCCGGCACCCTGGTCAGCCGGTTCCTGGCCTGCGCGCTGCTGTTCGCCGTCGCGGCGCAGACGCTGCACCTGGTCGACTCGCTGCCGATGCTGGTCGGCCTGGCCTTCCTCGCCGGGCTGACCATCGCGCCGGTGCTGGTGGCCGGGATGTCGCTGGTCGAGTCGCGGGTGCCCCGGGCAGCGCTCACCGAGGGGCTGACCTGGACCTCCACCGGGCTCACCGTCGGCGTGACCGCGGGCTCCGCGCTGGCCGGCGCCGCCGTGGACGCCTGGGGTGCCGAGGGCGCGTTCGCCGTCCCCGCCCTCGGCGCGGCGCTGGCCGGCCTGGTCGGCGTCGCCGGGTGGCTGGTGCTCCGCCGTCCGGAGGCGCCGGTGGTCCAGGCCCCGGTGCCGGGTCCGTCCGCCGGCGTCACCGCACGGGAGCGGTAGTCGCCGGGAGGGGTCGGTCGACCGCTCCCGAGCGGCCCTGCCCGGCCGCTCGTGGTCTTCCCTGATCTCCTCCGCCTGCGCCGACGACGCCGCCGGCCCCGCTCCTCGCCCTGCTGGGCACGCTCGCCGTCGGGGCGCTCATCGACCGGGTCGACCCCCGGTGGGTGACCGCCGGCTCGATGGCGCTGCTCGCCGGTGGCCTGGTGATGGGGACCGTCGTGGGGCCGGGGTGGTCGGCGATCGTGTTCGGCGCGCTGATCGGCGGCTCGGGTGGTGCGGTGCGCACCGTCGAGGCCAGCGCCTTCCCCGCTGCTTCGGCACCACCCACCTCGGCGCGATCCGCGGCGTGGTCGCCGCGGTCAGCGTCGGCTCGACCGCCCTCGGGCCGGTGGCGTTCGCGCTGGTGCACGACGCCACCGGCGGGTACGGCGTCGCGCTGGCCGCCTCGGCCGTGCTGCCGGTGGTCGTCGGGGTGGTCGCCCTGCTGCTGCCGGTGCCCCCGCCGCTGGGGGACGACGTCGTCCCGCCGGCCGGCGCGCGACCGGCCGAGCCGGGGACGGTGCCGGCGCCGGTGCCCGACCCCGCGCCGGAGAAGTGACCAACGCCGCACTCACCGACCCTTACGTCAGGGGAGAGTCGGCGGCAGACTGTCCGTGACCGCGCACCCGGCCGCGACGACGTCGTCCCGGTCCGAGGGATGCGCCAGCACGGTGCGCCGACGTACCGCCCCGTCCTTCCCGGCACCGGACTCGGTGCCGTCCTGCGCGCCCGAGCGGGCGTACGACCTGGAGAACACGACTTGTCCTCAGCACTGCCCGCGCTGCCCAAGCCGCGCCTGAGCCGGCCCGCCTGGCTCTCCCCGTCCGTCGCCCGCACCGAGGTGCTCGCCGGCCTCGTCGTCGCCCTGGCGCTCATCCCCGAGGCGATCAGCTTCTCCATCCTCGCCGGGGTCGACCCGCGGGTGGGGCTCTACTCGTCGTTCGTGATGGCGGTGGTCATCGCGTTCACCGGCGGCCGCCCGGCCATGATCACCGCGGCGACCGGGGCCATCGCGCTGGTGGTGGCGCCGCTGGCCCTGGAGTACGGCGTGGAGTACCTGTTCGCCGCCGTCGTCCTCGGTGGCGTGTTCCAGGTCGTGCTCGGCCTGATCGGGTTCGCCCGGCTGATGCGGTTCATCCCGCGGAGCGTCATGGTCGGCTTCGTCAACGCGCTGGCCATCCTGATCTTCACCGCGCAGCTGACGCACCTGGTCGACGTCCCCTGGCTGGTCTACCCGCTGGCGGCCGTCGGCCTGCTGATCATCTTCGGGCTGCCGCGGCTCACCACGGCCGTGCCGGCGCCCCTGGTGGCGATCGTCCTGGTGACCGGCGCGGTCGTCGCCGCCGGGTGGGACGTCCCCACCGTCGGGGACGAGGGCGCCCTGCCCGACAGCCTGCCCTTCTTCGGCATCCCGGCCGTTCCGTTCACCCTCGAGACGCTGGCCATCATCGCGCCCTTCGCCCTGGGGGTCGCCTTCGTCGGGCTGATGGAGTCGCTGATGACGGCCAAGCTGGTCGACGACATCACCGACACGGGTTCGAACAAGAGCCGGGAGTCCTGGGGCCAGGGCACCGCGAACATCGCCTCGGGCCTCTTCGGTGGAATGGGCGGCTGCGCGATGATCGGCCAGACCATGATCAACGTGAAGTCCGGCGCCCGCACGCGGCTGTCGACCTTCCTGGCCGGTGCCCTGCTGCTGGTGCTCGTGGTGGCGCTCGGCGACGTCGTCGCGATCATCCCGATGGCCGCGCTGGTCGCGGTGATGATCTTCGTGTCGATCGCCACCTTCGACTGGCACAGCCTGCGCACCATCCACCGGATGCCGCTCAGCGAGACCGCGGTGATGCTCACGACCGTCGCCGGCACGCTGATCACCCACAACCTGGCCATCGGGGTGGCCGCCGGCGTGCTCGTCGCCTGTGTGCTCTTCGCCCGCCGGGTGGCCCACCTCGTCGAGGTCACCAGCGTCCGGGGCGCCGACGCGGACACCCGGGTCTACCAGGTGCACGGCGCGCTGTTCTTCGCCTCCAGCAACGACCTGTACACGCAGTTCGACTACGCCGGCGACCCGCAGAACGTGGTCATCGACCTGACCGACGCGCACGTCTGGGACGCCTCGACCGTCGCCGCGCTGGACGCGATCACCCACAAGTACGAGGTGCGCGGCAAGCAGGTCCGGGTCGTCGGGCTCACCGGCCACTCGGCGGACCGCTACGAGCGGCACTCGGGCCAGCTGGCCGGGGCGCACTGATGCCGCCGGCCACCGCGTCCGCCGGCGGTGGCCTGGTCCAGATCGGGCAGGTCGCCGAGCGGACCGGGCTGAGCCTGCGCACCATCCGGTTCTACGAGGAGAACGGCCTCGTCGTCCCCACCGCACGCACCGACGGCGGCTTCCGGCTCTACAGCGAGGCCGACGTCGCCCGGTTCGAGGTGATCAAGCGGATGAAGCCGCTGGGCTTCACCCTCGAGGAGATGCACGAGCTGCTCGCCCTGCTCGCCGACCTGGCGCGCGGGGAGGGGGACCGCGCGCAGCTGCTGGACCGCCTCAGGATGTTCCACGAAGCGGCCACCGCCCGGGTGACCGCGCTGCGCGAGCAGCTCGCGGTGGCCGAGGGGTTCGCCGAGAGCCTGACCGGGCACCTGGCCGCCAACGGCTGAGCATTCCCGGTGCGGCGGGTGAGATCTCTCGCGGGTAACCGCGGGAGGGGCCGGGTAGGCCCGCAGGCAGGCCGGCAGCGCGGCTCCCGCCGCGCGCCGCCAGCTCACCGCACCCCATCGAGGAGGACCCCGCATGGCCACCGTGCCCACCATCCCCCTGAACAACGGCGTCGAGATCCCGCAGCTCGGCTTCGGCGTCTTCCAGATCAAGCCCGAGGACACCGTCGAGGCCACCCGCACTGCCCTCGAGGTCGGCTACCGGCACATCGACACCGCCGAGATGTACGGCAACGAGGCCGAGGTCGGCGAGGCCGTCCGCCAGTCCGGCATCCCGCGCGAGGAGGTCTTCGTGACCTCCAAGCTGAACAACGGCTTCCACGCCCGCGACGCCGCGCTGAAGGCGTTCGACGGGACGATGGAGGCGCTGGGCTTCGACTACCTGGACCTGTTCCTCATCCACTGGCCACTGCCGGGCATCGACGTCGACTACGTCGAGACCTGGAAGGCGATGGAGGAGATCTACCGGTCCGGCCGGGTCAAGGCCATCGGCGTCTCCAACTTCAACGCCCACCACCTGCGCCGGATGTTCGGCGAGACCGAGATCCGCCCGGTGGTGAACCAGATCGAGGTGCACCCCTACTTCGCGCAGAACGACCTGCGGGCGTTCAACGCCGACCACGAGATCCGCACCGAGGCCTGGGCGCCGATCGCGCAGGGCAAGGTCCTCGACGACCCGACCCTCATCCGGATCGGCGAGCGGTACGGGAAGAGCCCGGCGCAGGCGACGCTGCGCTGGCACCTCCAGCGCGGCGACATCGTCTTCCCGAAGTCGGTCACCCGCAGCCGGGTCGAGCAGAACTTCGACCTGTTCGACTTCGAGCTCACCGACGACGACATGCGCGAGATCGACGGCCTGGACCGCGCCGACGGCCGCAACGGCCCGAACCCGGACGACTTCAACTACATCCCCAGCTGAGCCCGTCGGGCTCCTCGCCGGCCGCCGTCCCCTTCCGGGACGGCGGCCGGCGTCGTCTCCGGGGTCGGTGCCGCCCGCAGCGCGGCTCGGACGACGGCGAGCACGGTCTCCTCCGCCACACCGTCCTCGAAGGCGACGCGGGCCAAGGCTGCGGCGGCCGCGTGCACCCGGTCCTGTCCGGCGGGCGGCCCGGCCTGGCTGAGGACGACGGTGCCGACCCGTCGCCGACTGACCACCAGTCCGGCGTCCTCCAGTTCCGTGTAGGCCCGCGCCACCGTCCCGGCCGCCACTCCCAGGTCGGCGGCCAGCGCCCGGATCGTGGGCAGCCGCGCGCCGGCGGCCAGCAGGCCGCCGCGGACGTGCCCGGCGATCTGTGCGCGGATCTGCTCGTACGGCGGCGTCGGGCTGCTGACGTCGACCGTGACGTCCAGCGTCATCTCAGGCCGCGATCGGCTCGTCGGCCGGGACGCCGGGCGCCCGGACCGTGAGGACGACGACACCGGCGAGCGCCGTGACCAGCCCCAGCACCGCCGCGATGCCGCCCGCCCAGGGGAGGGCGGCGACGGCCGTCCCCGCGTCGAGGCCGTTGGCCGAGGCGGTGGCGACAACGCCGGAGGAGGCCGAGTGCACCGCGTTCCCGCTCACCGTCAGCAGCCCCCCGGTCACGACCAGCGTGGTGGCGGCGGTCCCGCGCAGCACCCGGTGGGCAGAGGCGCGGCGCAGTGCAGCCTCGATTCGGTCGTCGGTGGTGACGACGGCGGGTCGCTGCGCGACCACCCGGAGCGCCCCGACGGTGAGGACCGTCAGCACCAGCAGCCCGAGAGCTGCGGGCCCGCCGTAGTCGAGCCCGGCGAAGGGCGAGGCCGTGCCGCGGACCATCCCGTCGGCCGCGGACACGTCGAACGACCGGCCGTCGGGGGCCGCGAGCGGCGCGCCGAGCAGCACGACGACGGCGCCGCCGAGCAGCGCCGCCGCCGTCAGTCGGACCAGCCAGCGCGGCGCGGCGTCGAGCAGTCCCCGGTGCACCAGCCGAGCCCGCCGCACGTCACCCTCCGGGCGCGGCCAGGTCAGCTCTCCGAGCAGCAGGACGGCGGTGTGGACGGTGCCGAAGGCGAGTGGGACCAGCAGCGCCCACACCCCGTTCCGATTGGGTGACTGCAGCACCCCGGGCACCGCTGCGACGATCACGGTCGTCAGGGCGGCGATCCCCGCCAGAATGACGGCTGCGGCAGCGCTGATCGACGCGTGCCGGCGGGCGGCCGCGACCGTGGTCTCCCGGCTGGGGGTTGGCCTCCGGGCGAGCCCCGCGCCACCGGCGGCGGCCAGGGCGAGCGCCAGGACGAGCACGCCGAGCAGCGGCAGGGTGGCCACGACATCCTCCACTGAGTCATTGAATCAACTGATTGACACAATGGCGGAGGAGTGACCGGTGCGCAAGCACCCTGGCCGTGCGGAGCTCAGTCGGTGGTGACGAAGTCGATGAGCTCCTCGACCCGGCCGATCAGCGTGGGCTCCAGGTCGGTCCAGACCTTCACCCGGGCCAGGATGCGCTGCGCCCACACGTAGCCGGTGTCGTCCTCCCAGCCCAGCCGCTTGCAGACGCCGGTCTTCCAGTCCTCGCCCCGGGGCACCGTCGGCCAGGCCTTGATACCGACGACGGAGGGCTTGACCGCCTGCCAGATGTCGATGAACGGGTGGCCGACGACGAGCGCGTGGTCGCCGGTGATCTGCGACGCGATCCGGGACTCCTTGGACCCGGTGACCAGGTGGTCGACGAGCACGCCCAGCCGCCGCCCCGACGACGGGCGGAACTCCTTCACGATCCCCGGCAGGTCGTCGACGCCGTGCAGCGGCTCGACGACGACGCCCTCGATCCGCAGGTCGTGGCCCCAGACCTTCTCCACCAGCTCGGCGTCGTGCTTTCCCTCGACGTAGATCCGCCCCTCGCGGGCCACCCGCGCCCGGGCGCCGACGACGTACGTCGAACCGGAGGCGCTGCGCTGCGGGCCCGAGGGCGCGTTCTGCTTGGGCCGCACCAGCACGACCGGCCGGCCGTCGACCCAGAAGCCGGGCCCGAGCGGGTAGGCGCGGACGCGGCCGAACCGGTCCTCGAGGTGGACGACGTCCTTCTCGCACCGGACGACGGCGCCGACGAACCCGCTGCTGGGGTCCTCGACGACGACGTCCTTCAGCGCCTCGACCTGCGGGGAGGGCTTCTTCTGGGTACGCGGGTGGACCAGGTTGTCGTACGGCGAACGGGGAGGCACCCCTCCATGCTGTGCGCCGCACCGCCCGGTCCGGTGGACGACACGCCCGGTCCCTGTCGGGGCACCTGACGCCCGGGCGTGTCGTCCACGAGCGCCCCGGCTGCGGCCCGCTGCCCTTTGCGATCGGCTGACCTGCGGAGACGAGGGCGAGGTGAGTGGTGTGGGGGCGGGAGCCTCCCCGCGCTCGCGCGTGTCGATCATGGGCCGGCCGTTTCCGCACGGGGTGCGTGGGCAGACCTCTCTGCGACGACACGTCCCCGAACTTGAGGAGAACGGAACCATGATCGGCACCGACACCCTCGACCGCGTGATCGGCGCAGACGTCTACGACGCCGACGGCGACAAGATCGGCACTGCTTCCGAGGTCTACCTCGACGACCAGTCCGGCAACCCGGAGTGGGTCACCGTGAAGACCGGCCTGTTCGGCACCAAGGAGTCCTTCGTCCCGATCGCGGACGCGGACCTCACCGGCGACGGGGTCCGCGTCCCGGTGAGCAAGGCCCAGGTGAAGGACGCGCCGAAGATCGACACCGACGGGCACCTCTCCCCCGAGGAGGAGCAGGAGCTCTACCGGTACTACGGCACCTCCCGTGGCGCCGCCACCGAGACCACCACCCGGACGGAGACGGCCGGCACGGCCGACACCAACCGGCACGGGACGGTCGGGCACGACACCTCCGGCCCGACCACCGACGACGCCATGACGCGCTCGGAGGAGCGCCTCAACGTCGGCACCCGGCAGGAGGAGGCCGGCCGCGCCCGGCTCCGCAAGTACGTGGTCACCGAGAACGTGACCGAGACCGTCCCCGTGTCCCACGAGGAGGTCCGGGTCGAGCGCGAGCCGATCACCGACGCCAACCGCGGCAAGGCCACCGACGGCCCGGCCATCTCCGAGGAGGAGCACGAGGTGACGTTGCACGCCGAGCGTCCGGTCGTGGACAAGGAGGCCGTGCCGGTCGAGCGCGTGCGCCTGGACACCGAGACGGTCACCGAGCAGCAGCAGGTGAGCGGCGAGGTGCGCAAGGAGCAGATCGACACCGACGGCGGGGACACCACCCGCCGCTGATCCACCCAGAGCCAGCACAGCGCCCGCCCCGGCCGTTCGGGGCGGGCGCTGTGTCGTCCGGGGGCTGGCCGTCCGGGGGTCAGCGCCCTGCGGGCAGTTCGTCGGCGGCCGGGCCGACGATCAGCGGGTCGGGGACCCCGACGACCTCGACGTCCTTGTCGGTGTAGTCGAAGCGGTGCAGCACGTGCTGCATCGCGCCGAGCCGGGCACGCTTCTTGTCGTTGCTCTTGACCACCGTCCACGGCGCGTGCTCGGTGTCGGTGTGCAGGAACATCGCCTCCTTCGCCTCGGTGTAGGCGTCCCACCGGTCCAGCGAGGCGAGGTCGGTGGGGGAGAGCTTCCACTGCCGCACCGGGTCGATCTGCCGGACGATGAACCGGCTCCGCTGCTCGCCACGGGTCACCGAGAACCAGAACTTGACCAGGTGGATGCCGGACTCGACGAGCATCCGCTCGAACTCCGGGGCCTGGCGCATGAACAGCCGGTACTCCTCGGGCGTGCAGTAGCCCATCACCCGCTCGACGCCGGCCCGGTTGTACCAGGAGCGGTCGAACAGCACGATCTCCCCGGCGGCGGGCAGGTGCTGCACGTAGCGCTGGAAGTACCACTGCGACTGCTCGCGCTCGGACGGCTTGTCCAGCGCCACCACCCGGGCGCCCCGGGGGTTCAGGTGCTCGGTGAACCGCTTGATGGTGCCGCCCTTGCCGGCGGCGTCCCGGCCCTCGAACACGACGACCATCTTCTGGCCGGTCTCCTTCACCCAGCCCTGCAGCTTCAGCATCTCGATCTGCAGCAGGCGCTTGCGGATCTCGTACTCGCGGCGGTGCAGCCGCTCGTCGTACGGGAAGGCCTCGCGCCAGGTGTCGACCCGGTTGCCCTCTGGGTCGAAGAGCTCACGGTCGTCGTCCCAGTCCTCGTCGCTGTTGGTGTCGGGAAGGGCGTTGAGCCGCCACTGCGACAGGTCGAGCACGGATGAGGGTGCCGGTCGGATGTCCATGTCCCGATCCTCACCCGAACTGCCTCGGTGGTTCCACGTGGAACGGCCGGTCTCGTTCACCGGGACAGCGCAGCGGCGGCCCGGACCTGCCGCAGGTGCTCGATGAGCGCGTCGCCGACCCGGCCCCAGGTGCGGCTCTCCACCGAAGGTCGCGCCCGGACGGCGGCCGCCGCAAGCGCTGCCGGGTCGTCCCGCAACCCGGCGACGATCGCGGCCAGCACCTGCGGGTCGTCGCCGGCCCACAGCCAGCCGTTCTCCCGGTGCCGCACCAGGTCCAGCGGCCCGCCGGACGCGGCGACGACCGCCGGCACCCCCGCGGCCAGCGCCTCCTGCACCGCCTGGCAGAACGTCTCGTCCGCCCCCGGGTGCACGAACAGGTCCAGCGAGGCGACGACGGCGCCGAGGTCCGCCCCACCCAGCTGGCCGAGGAACCGGGCCCGCGGCATCGCCCTGGTCAGCGCCCGCCGCTGCGGACCGTCGCCGACCACGACCAGCCGCACCCCGGGCAGCTCGCTGACCGGGCCGAGCAGGTCCAGCCGCTTCTCCAGTGCCAGGCGGGCCACCACGCCCACCAGCAGCTCGCCGCCGGGCGCCAGCTCGGCGCGCAGCGCGCGGTCGCGCCGGGTCGGGCAGAACTGCTCCAGGTCCACCCCCCGCGGCCAGAGCGCCACCGGGCCGATCCCGTGCCGCCGCAGCTCCGCCGCCGTCGGCGAGGAGGGGGCGAGCGTTAGGTCGGCGGTGCCGTGCACGGTGCGCAGGAAGCGCCAGGCGGCGGCCGGTCCGCCCGGCAGCCGGTAGCGCTGGGCGAAGGCGGCGAGATCGGTCTGGAACACCGCCACGGACGGCACGCCCAGGCTGCGGGCGGCGCGGGCCGCGGCCAGGCCGAGCACGGCCGGGGACGCGAGGTGGACGACGTCCGGCGCCAGGCGGCGCAGGACCGCGGTGAGGTCGCCGGTGGGGCGGGCCAGCTGCAGCTGCCGGTACCTCGGCAGGCGCATCGCCGGCACGGTGACCACCTGCACCCGGGCGCCGCAGCGGGACTCGTAGTCGGCCCCCGACGGCGCCAGCACCACCGGGTCGTGCCCCCGCACGGCGAGGTGGTCGACCAGCCGCAGGACCGAGTTCACCACCCCGTTGACGGCCGGGAGGAAGGTCTCGGCGACCACCAGGACGCGCATCCCCGGCGCGCCGGGCACGGCCACGGTGGTCGGGTCGGCGGGCACCGCCTCACGCAGCACGGGAGGCTTCCCGGGGCGCCGGCACGACCTGCCGGACGGGGACCCGCAGCCGGCGCGGGTGCGCGGCGACGACCGGTGCGCGTGACTCGGTGACCGCGGCGACGGCGTACTCCGCCAGCGCGGCCAGCTCCCGGCGGCCCGCCCCCGCCGGGTCCAGCGCCGGCAGCAGGTGCACCTCCACGACCAGGCCCCGCGCGGCGACCACCCGGGCCACGCTGCGCCACAGCGGCTCGTCGGCCAGGTAGCCGGCGAGCGCGGTGGCCTCCCCGCCGGCCAGCCGGTACCGGACGGCGACCGGGCACACCGGGGCGGCGGCGTCGACCGCGGCCTGGAAGAAGGCGGGGCGGAACCGTTCCAGCTCCACCCCGCAGGACGTCGTCCCCTCCGGGTGGACCGTCACCGTCGTGCCGGCGCGCAGCGCCGCGGCGGCCTGCGCCACGGCGCCCGGCAGGGTGCGGATCCGGGCGCGGTCGAGCAGCACCAGGCCGGCCCGGCGGGCCAGCCCACCCACGAGCGGCCACTCGCCCACCTCGCGCTTGGCCACCGGCAGACCGGGGACGACGGTGAGCATCGCCAGGTCGTCCACCCAGGACACGTGGTTGCTGACCACCAGGTGCCCGGGGCCGTGCCCGGGACCGGTGCGGGGCCAGCCGACCGGGGACGGGTGCACCTCGACACGGACGCCGACGGCGGTCAGCACCCGGGCCGCAGCGCAGACGAGGATGCGGCGGCGGCCGCGGGCGCTGACCGCCGGTGCGCGCAGCGACGCCGCTCCCGCGCCGGCGAGCGCACCGGCCAGCCGCAGCCAGCGGCGGCGCCGGGTGGCCGGGTCCACGGTGGCGGCCGGGTCACCGGCGCAGGCCGACGTGCAGGTGCTGACCGGCAGCCAGACGCTCACCGGGCACCTCCGGTGAGGCGGTCGAGCACCGGGCGGGGGACGGCGGCGAGGTCGAGCAGCACGTAGAAGTCCGCCGTCCCGAAGGCGGGGTCCCAGGCCGGCCGCCCGCAGACCCGCGCGCCCAGCTTCAGGTAGGCGCGCAGCAGCGGCGGGACCACCAGCCGGGCCGGCCGGGGCGGGGACTCGACGTCGAAGGGCAGGTGCGGCACGACCCGCAGGTGGGCGGGGGACAGGTGCCGGTCGCGGACCAGGTCCCACACCCCCGCGGCGGTCTCGCCGCCGTCGGACAGTGACACGGAGGCGCAGCCCGCCAGGTGGGTCGCGCCCCGGTCGAGCACGTACCGGGCGACGCCGGCCCACAGCCGGGTGATCACGGCGCCGCTGCGGTGGGCGGGGTGCACGCAGCTGCGGCCGGCCTCGACCAGTCCGGGGCGCAGCGGGGCGTGCCGGTCGAGGTCGAACTCGCCGGCGGAGTAGCTGCGGCCCGCGGCGGCGGCGCTCTCGGGCGGCAGCAGCCGGTAGGTGCCGACCACCTCGCCGGTCCGCTCGTCGCGGACCAGCAGGTGGTCGCAGAGCTCGTCCCACTCGTCGACGTCCCGGCCGGTGGCGGCGCCCGCCGGGCCCAGCTGGGCGCCGCCTTCCACGGCGAACACCTCGTGCCGCAGGCGCTGGACGGCGACGAGGTCGGCGGCGTCGGTGGCCAGCGTGGTCGTGTAGGTGGTGGTCGTGGACCGGAGCGCGGGGAGTGGGGGGAGCGTGGTCGGGGTGGGGGTCACGGGGACACCTCGGGTGCCGGGAGGCCCCTGGGCGGGGCCCGGACGCCGCCAGGTTCAGCGGGCGAGGTGTCCGTCGAGTGGCCGCGGCCTGGCGCGTCCCCGTCGGGACGGCAAATCCCGGCCGGGGAGTCACCCGGCCGGGGGACGCATCAGTCCCGGGCGGGCCCCGCCGACCCGGCGGGGTACTCCCGCAGCGGCACCTCGCCGGCGGCCCACGCGGCGAGGATCGGCTCGACGATCCGCCACGACTCCTCGGCCTCCACGTCGCTGATGGACAGCGTCGCGTCGCCGGCGGCCATCTCCCGGAGCAGCAGGCCGTAGGCCGACAGCGGGTTCGGTGACAGCCCGATGTCCAGGGCGTGGCGCTCCAGGTCGAACGGGTCGTCGGCGCCGTTGAGGTTGATCTCCACGGTGATGTGGTCGGGGTCGAAGCGCATCCGCAGCACGTCGGGCTGCGGCTGCTCGTGCGCGAAGGCCAGGTGCGGCACCGGCTTGAACCAGACCGCGATCTCCTGCCGGCCCTCGCCCAGCGCCTTGCCGGTACGCAGCCGGAACGGCACCCCGGCCCACCGCCAGTTGTCGATGGTGACCGTGTACTCGGCGTAGGTCTCGGTCTCCCGAGCGGGGTCGACCCCGTCCTCGCTGGTGTAGTCGGGCAGCTCGCGACCGGCGACGGTGCCGGCGGTGTAGCGGGCCCGCACGGTGTCCCGGGCCATGTCGGCCGGGGGGCGCACCGCCCGCAGCACGTCGGCCTTGCGGGCGGACAGGCTGGGGCCGTCGACCGCCAGCGGCGGCTCCATCGCGATCAGCGCCAGCTGCTGCAGCAGGTGGTTCTGCAGCATGTCCCGCAGCGCGCCGGCGGTGTCGTAGTAGCCCGCCCGCCCCTCCAGGCCCAGCGTCTCGTCGAAGACGATCTCGACCCGCTCGACGTGCCCGGCGTTCCAGACCGGCTCGAACAGCCG
This sequence comes from Modestobacter sp. SYSU DS0875, assembly GCF_054050915.1. Classification (NCBI taxonomy): domain Bacteria; kingdom Bacillati; phylum Actinomycetota; class Actinomycetes; order Geodermatophilales; family Geodermatophilaceae; genus Modestobacter; species Modestobacter sp. SYSU DS0875. The sequence goes on from NZ_JBJHAH010000014.1 coordinate 60,404, forward strand.
GTTGGCGAAGCGCAGACCCAGGATGTTCAGCACCGTCTGCATCGCCAGGAAGTGGTCGGTGCGGAAGACGCGGTCCTCGGGCACCAGCCGGTGCAGCACGGCGTTCAGCTCGCGGGCGTCGGCCTGGTCCCGGCCGAAGGGCTTCTCGACGCCGATGGAGGTGCCCTCGGGCAGGTCGACCTCGGTGAGCGCCTGCAGGGTGGGGAGGAAGACGGTGTTGGGCAGGGCCAGGTACACGACCGGGCGGCCCTCGGCCCGGTCCAGCGCCCTGCGCAGGTCGGCGGGCTCGGTGACGTCGCCCTGCTGGTACCCCAGCCGGGCGACCAGCCGGTCCCGGGTCTCCTCCGGCACGTGCCCGGCGTGCTCGGCCAGCCGTTCCCGGGCCCAGTCGCGGTACTCGTCGTCGGACCACTCGGCCCGGCCGACCGCGAGCAGGTCGATCTCGCCGTCGAAGCCCTCGCCGTCGGCGGCGTCGAACAGCTCGGCCAGCCCGGGCAGGAGCAGCCGGCCGGTCAGGTCGCCCCGGCCGCCCAGCACCACGAAGGTCACACGCATGCAGGCGACCTGCCCACCGGGCGGCGTCCTGAACCCCCGCGGTCCTACCCGGTGACCGCGTCGAGCCGGGCGGGGACGGTGGTGAGGAGGAGCTGCTCCCCGGGGCCGGCGGTGCGCACCGCCCCGTCGGCCGTCCAGACCCCGCTGTCGCCGTCGGCGTCGTGGGCACCGCTGGGCCGGGCGTGGTTGGCGAACGCGACGGTGATCCCGTACCGGGTGGCGGCCGCGCCGGCGCGAGCGGCGTCGGTGGCCCAGCCGTCCGTCGAGGCCAGGACGCCCAGCACCCACGCGTCCGCCGTCGTCCCTGCCTCGCGGGCCTGCCCGGTGTCGCCGAGGTCGGCGCAGATCCCGAGCGCCAGCCGCCGGTGCGCCACCTCCAGCACGACCGGCTGCCGACCGGACTGGAAGACCTCCTGCTCCGGTCCGAACAGCCGGCGCTTGCCGTAGCCGGTGACCGGCCTGTCCGGGGCGATGACCAGGGCGCCGAGCAACCGCGCGCCGTCCTCCCGCAGAGGTGCGCCGACCACCGCGGTCAGCCCGGCCCGGGCGCAGGCGGCACGCAGCGGCGCCAGCCGGGCGTCGTCGGGGGTGAACCAGAGGTCGGCCCGGTCGGCGACGAGGTCCAGCTCGTAGCCGGTCAGCGACAGCTCGGGGAAGACCACCAGCTGCGCACCGGCTGCCCCGGCCTCGGCGATCCGGTCCTCGTGCGCGACGAGGTTCGCGGCGACGTCCCCGGGGCGGCTGGCGGTCTGGGCGAGGGCGAGCAGCACAGGGGGATCGTGCCAGCCCGACCTGGTCACCGGGCCCGGCGGACCGCCAGCAGCAGGCCCTTGCCGACCGGGGCGACGGTCGAGGTGAGGCGTGGGTCGGCCTCGATCCGGCCACGGACGTCGGCGACCTGGTCGGGGTGGGAGAGCACGTTGTCGATGGCGAGCAGGCCACCGGCGCGCAGCACCCGCACCGGGTGGGGCCACCAGTCCGCGTACCGCGAGCGTTCGGCGTCCAGGAACACCACGTCCTGGCCGCCGTCGGGCAGCCGGCGCAGCACGTCGCCGCCGTCGGCGCAGCGGAGCTCGACGTGCTCCGCCAGGCCGACCCGGGCCAGGTTGGCGGCGGCCGCCTGCTGCCCGACGGCATCGACGTCCACGGAGAGGACCGTGCCGTCGTGCTCCTGCACCGCGCGGGCGAGCCACAGCGTGGAGAAGCCGTTGGAGGTGCCGATCTCCAGCACCCGCCCGGCGCCCATCGCCTGGACGACCACCGCCAGCAGCGCCGCCGCGTCCGGGCTGAGGTTGCGCGGTCGCTTCGCGGGGTTCGCCCGGTCGGCGTCGAGGCGGGCGCCCTCCTCGTGCAGCGCGCGGACGACGTCGTCGAACTCCTCGGTCATGACGACCGTCCTACCCGGTCGCCGTCACGCCGGTCTCGGCGCCCCTGCCCAGGGCGACGACGCGGTCGGCCCAGACGGCGAGCAGGTCCTCGTCGTGGCTGATCGCCAGCACGCCGAGCCGTCCGGCCGCGACCTCGGCCCGCACGACGCCGACCAGCGCGGCCGCCGTCGACGCGTCGAGCATCGCGGTCATCTCGTCGCACACCAGGTACCGCGGCCGGGCGGCGAGCGCGCGGGCCAGGCACGCCCGCTGCAGCTGCCCGTCGCTGACCTCGTGCGGCCGCCGCGCCAGCAGGTCGGCCGTCAGGCCCACCCGCTCGGCGAGCTCTGCGGTGCGCGCCGCGCGGGCGGCCGCCCCGCGCCGGCCGGCGGTGGGCAGGCCGCGCAGCCGCAGCGGCTCGGCGATCACGTCGCGCAGCCGCAACCGGGCGTCCACCGACCGGCGCGGTGACTGGAACACCATGCCGACGGCGGTGCGCAGCTCGGGCGGCCGGGCGTACCGGACCCCGCCGGCCGGCACCCCGTCGACGGCCACCGTGCCCTGCTGCGGGGCGAGCAGCAGCGCGGCGACCCGGGCCAGGGTCGTCTTGCCGGTGCCGCTCGGCCCGGCCAGCCCGACCACCTCGCCGCGTGCCACGTGCAGGTCGACGCCGCGCAGCACCGGCCGGTCCGGTTCGTGGCCGGCGGTGACGCCGGTGAGGGTCAGCACCGGACACCCGCCGGGGGCCGGCAGCGGCTGGTCCGCGCGCCGGCCACGTGCACCTGGTCGCCGCCGTCGCAGGCCCCGCTGTCCGGCCGGCGGGCGTGCCAGGCGCAGCCGGGCGGCAGGTCGGTGAGCGTCGGCGCGGTACCGGGGATCGGGACCAGCCCGCCGGCGGGCAGCGCGCCGAGCAGCGCCCGGCTGTAGTCGTGCGCCGGGTCGCCGAGCACCGCTGCGGCCGGGCCGGTCTCGACCAGCCGGCCGGCGTACATGACGGCGACGTCGTCCACCAGCTCCGGGGAGCGCTGCAGCGCCCCGAGGTCGTGGGTGATGAGCAGGACGGCGGTGCCCCGGTCGGCCACCGACCGGAGCAGGCGCAGCGTGCGGTCGACCAGCGGCCGGTCCAGCCCGGCGGTCGGCTCGTCGGCCAGCACGACGTCGGGGTCGCCGGCCAGCGCGAGCGCCACGACCACCCGCTGCGCCATGCCACCGGACAGCTCGTGCGGGTACCGGTCCAGGTCGGCCGGGTCGAGCCCGACCCGGGTGGCCAGCGCGTCGGCGCGGTGCCGCCGGTCGGCGTCCGGGGTCAGCTCGGCGACGGTCTCCTCCAGCTGCGACCGCACGGTGCGCACCGGGGTGAGCGCGGTCGCCGCGCTCTGCGGCACGAGCGCCACCCGGCGCCCCCTGATGCTGCGGCGCAGCGCCCGCGCCGGGGCGCTGAGCACGTCGACCTCCCCGGCCAGCACCGCCGCGCCGCTGACCTCCGTGCCGGGCGGCAGCAGCCGCAGCAGCGCCGCGGCCAGCACCGACTTGCCGCAGCCGCTCTCCCCGACCAGGGCCAGCACCCGGCCGGGGACGAGGTCGAAGGAGACGTCGGTGGCCGCGTGCACGGCGGCCCGTCCGCGGCGCCCCGTGGGGAACCGGACGGTGAGCCCGGAGACGGCGAGCGCCGGCGCGGTCACAGCCGGGCTCCGGCCCGCTCGGGCAGCGCGGTGCGGTCGCGCAGCGCCGACCCCACGGCGGCGACGGCGAGGGTGGCGAGCACCAGGCCGAGCGCGGGGAACACCAGCGTCCACCAGCCGCCGAGCAGCAGCGAGCTGCGGGCCTCCTGGAGCAGGGTGCCCAGGCTGGCGGCGTGCGGGGGGAGGCCCAGCCCGAGGAAGCTCAGCGTCGACTCGTGCCACACGGCGTGCGGCAGCAGCAGCACGGCGGCGACCAGCGCCTGGGGGGCTGCTGCGGGCAGCAGGTGCCGCTGCACCACCCGCCAGCGGGTCGCGCCGCCCAGCAGCGCGGCGTCCACGTGCTCCCGGTCGCGCAGCGACAGCACCTCCGCGCGGACGATCCGGGCCACCTGGGTCCAGTGGGTGAGCGCGATCGAGGCGATGATCGCCACCAGGCTGCCCCGGAACAGCGCGACCAGCACGATGCCCAGCAGCAGGTGCGGCACGGCGTTGACCGCGTCGACGGCCCGCATGGTCAGCCGGTCGACCCAGCCCCCGGCGGCGGCGGAGAGCGCGCCGACCAGCGCGCCGATCAGCACCGAGAGCACCGCGCAGACGACGGCGATGAGCAGCGAGATCCGCAGCCCGGCGGCGGTGCGGACGAACAGGTCCCGCCCGGCCGAGTCGGTGCCGAACAGGTGCGCCCAGGACGGCGCCTGCCGGGCGGTGGCGAAGTCAGTCACCCGGTCGTCGACACCGGCGACCCACGGCACCAGCAGGGCGTAGCCGGCCAGCAGCGCGATCACGGCCAGCCCGGTGAGCAGGCGGCGGTCAGCCATCGGCGGCCACCCGCGGGTCGAGCAGCACGTAGGCGGCGTCGGCGAGGAGCGAGCCGAGCAGCACCGCCGCGGTCGTGAGCAGGGTCAGCACCGCCAGCAGCGGGAAGTCCAACTGGACGGCGGAGGTGACCACCGCCTGCGCCACGCCCGGCCAGCTGAAGACCTCCTCGACCAGCACGGCGCCGACCACCAGCTCGGGCAGCCGGGCGCCGAGCAGGGTGACGAACGGCAGCAGCGCGGTCGGCAGGGCGTGCGCGGCGACCACGGTGTGCTCGGCCAGCCCACGGGCCCGGGCGGCGACGACGGCGTCGTCGGCGAGCGCGGCGAGCACCGACTGGCGCACGTTGAGCAGCAGCCAGGGCAGCTGGGAGGCGGCCAGCACGGCGGCGGGCAGCACCAGGTGCCGGGCCACCTGGCCGGTGGAGAGCTCGGCGCCGGCGTCGGTCAGGCCGGCGACCGGCAGCCAGGACAGGCCGATGGCGAACAGGGCCACCGCGCCCAGCGCCACGACGAACGGCGGCACCGCCTGCAGCAGCAGGCAGACCGGGGTGACCACCCGGTCGACCCAGCCGCCGCGCCGGGCCGCGCTCCACGTGCCCAGCACCAGGGCGGCGACGACGGCGAGGCCGAGCGCGACGGTGACCAGCAGCAGCGTCCAGGGCAGCCGCTCGGCGAGCACGTCGGCGACCGGCTGGCCGAAGGACCGGGAGGTGCCGAGGTCTCCGGTGAGCAGCCCGCCGACCCAGTCGCCGTACTGCTGCCACCAGGGCCGGCCGGTGCCCAGCTCCTCGGCGATCCGGGCCTGCGCCTCCTCGCTGGCGGTCAGGTACCGGTCGCCGAGGTAGCCGACCAGCGGGTCGAACGGGGAGGCGGCGGCGAGGGCGAAGACGCCGCCGGAGACGACGGCGAGCACCGGCAGGACGAACAGCAGCCGGCGGCGGGCCAGCCGCCCTGCCGCCTGCCAGCGCGCCCGCCGGGGCCGCCGCCTCCGGGCCGGAGCCGGGGCCGCCTCGGTCGTGCGGGTGGGGAGGAGCTCGGTCAGGGTCACCCGTCGCGCCGCCAGTCCCGCAGGTTCCACCACGGGCCCCAGCTGACGCCGTGGGAGTGCGGCTCCAGCACCGGCTCGGTGCCGGTCCAGCCGCCGTCCCGCACCACGTAGACGTGCTCGAGGAAGACCAGCACGACCGCGGGTGGGTCGGCGACCAGCTGGCGCTGCACCTCGCGGTACGCGTCCACCCGGACGGTGTCGTCGGTGCTGCGGCGGGCCTCGTCGAGCGCGGCGTCGACGGTGGGGTTGCGGTAGTCGGCCGGGTTGTCGAACGGCCCGCCCACGCCGTCGGCGGTGAAGGAGGAGTGCAGCGCGTTGTAGAGCTGGGTGTCCGGGTCGTAGGGGACGTCGCCGCCGCCGAGCAGCGAGGCGTCGACCGGGATGCGGGGCCGGAACTGCGGCCGGTCCACCGCCTCCAGGTTGACCTCCACGCCGACCTCGAGGGCGTCGGAGGCGAAGGCCTGGGCGAGGTCGCGGCGCAGCGTCTCCTCCGGGAAGTACATGACGGTGAACTCCGCCCGCTGCCCGTCGCGCACCCGGACGCCGTCCGGCCCGGGCGCCCAGCCGGCCTCGTCGAGGACGCGCCGGGCCTCCTCCGGGTCGTGCTGGAACACCGCCGAGGGCTCGGCGTACTCGCCGAACACGGCCGGCACGAAGGTGGAGGCCGCCTCGCCGTGGCCGCCGAGCACCGACTCGACGACGGCGTCCCGGTCGACGGCGAGGTTGAGCGCCTGCCGTACGGCCGGGTCGCCGGTGACCGGGTTGCCGGCCGGCAACGACACCGCGCGCCAGTCGGCCGAGGGGTGGCCGACCACGGTGAGGCCGTCCTCGTCGGCGAGGGTGTCGGCCAGCAGCGGGGGCAGCGTCGTCCCGTCGAACTCCCCGGAGGCCATGCGCTGGGCGCGGGTGTTGTCGTCGGGCACGTAGACCACGACCAGCTCGTCGACCTCGGGGGCGCCGTCCCAGTGGTCGGGGTTGGCGCGGAAGACCGTCCGGTCGCCGCGCCGCTCGGTGAGCACGAACGGGCCGGTGCCGACCGGGGCGGTGTTCAGCTCCGACTCCTCGGCCGGGCCGGGGGTGGCCAGCGTCTCGGCCGGGGCGATGCCCAGCAGCAGCTTCGTCGGGAAGGGCACGTAGGAGTAGGCCAGCCGGAAGACGACGGTCTGCGGGTCGACCGCCTCGACGCTCTCCACCATCGCGTAGTTGCTGGCGATCGGGGAGGCCGACGCCGGGTCGAGCACGGCCTGGTAGGTGGCGACGACGTCCTCGGCGTCGAACGCCGTCCCGTCGGAGAAGGTCACGCCCTCGCGGAGCGGGACGGTCCACTCGGTGGCGTCGTCGTTGCCCTGTGGCAGCTCGGTGGCCAGCGCCGGCTCCAGCGCGGGGATGCCCTCCCCGCCACCGGCGAGGCGGACCAGGCCGTCGTAGACGCGGGAGTACCCGGTCTCGCCGTGCCCGGCGACCGGGTTGAACGACTCGGGCTCGTAGGCGTCGGCCAGGACCAGCCGGTTGCTGCCCGCAGCGGCTGCGGTGTCATCGCCGCTGCCGGGGGCGGTGCAACCGGTCAGCACGACGGCGGTGAGGAGGACGAGCGGGACGCGGGGGGACAACGAGACTCCGTTCACGGGCGGCAGGGCTTGCTGCGAACAGCTCGCAAGAACGTAGCTGTTGCGAAGAGGTCGCAACAAACCGGTGGGCATCGCCTGGGTGAACAGTGGCCGCCCGCGCCTCGGGGCACGGCGAGACCGTCAGGGCAGGGCGACGCCGTCCAGGTAGCGCCAGGCGCCGTCCTCCCGGACGAACCGGCTGGCCTCGTGCTGGCTGCCGGCCGCCCCGCCGACGACGTAGGAGGCCCGGAACTCCACCGTCCCCTCGGCGGCCAGCAGGGCGCCGCCGGTGGTGCGGAGCACCTCCAGGCCGGTCCAGCGGACCTCTGGGTCGAGCGCGAGGGTGCGCGGGCGGGTGCTGGAGTGCCAGGTGGCCAGCAGGTACGCCGGGTCGCCGACGGCGAAGGCGCTGTACCGGGAGCGCATCAGCTGCTCGGCGGTCGCCGGGGTGGCGGTGCCCTCCTGTCGCAAGTCGTCGTGCAGCCGGCCGCAGCACTCGGCGTAGGGCAGGCCGGAGCCGCACGGGCAGGGTCGGGGAGCCACGGCCCGAGTCTCCCGGACCCCGCCTCAGTGGCGCCGGGGCAGACCGTCCGGCCGGGCGTGGCCGAGGACGTTCAGCACGTGGCCGTCGGGGTCCCTGGTGAAGAAGCGGCGCACGCCCCAGGGTTCGTCGGTCAGCGGGTGCGCGATCTCGGCCCCCGCGGCGACCGCCGCCGCATGGGCGGCGTCGACGTCGTCGACCTCGACGGACACCGCGGGCAGGACCGGCGCCGTGGCCTCACCGGTCAGCAGGCTCAGCTGGGTGCCCGGCGTCCCGGGGCTGGCCAGGGTGGCGATCCAGTCGTGGTCCATGACCACCTCCAGCCCCAGGACGTCCCGGTAGAACGCCACGGCTGCGGGCATGCCCCGGGTTAGGAGGTCGGCCACGACCCGCTGGACGGTCATGGCGTCAGCGTCCGGCGCTGCCGTCGACCACGTCGTGAACGAATCGGCGCAGGTACTTGGCGACGCCTGGTAGCTCCTCTACCTTGTGTCGCATGACAGCCGACGCCGACCGGCAGGCGCAGCTGCTGCGGGGTGCCCTGGACGTCTGCCTGCTCGCGCTGCTCGCGGAGCAGCCGACCCACGCGTACGACCTGGTGGTCCGCCTGGAGCAGCGGGGCCTGCGGGACGTCGGCTACGGGACGATCTACCCCCTGGTCGGCCGGCTGCGGCGTCTCGGGCTGCTCGACGAGCGCGCCGAGCCGAGCCCCGCGGGCCCCGCGCGCAAGGTCTTTAGCCTCTCGGTCGCGGGGCGGGCCGCGCTGTCCGAGTGGGTCGGGCAGTGGCTCGCCACCACGTCCGCCGTCCGCGGGCTGCTGGCGTCAGCAGGGGCACTGCCCAGCTACGAGGAGGAGCGAGCATGACGCCGTCCGGAGGATCATCGCGGAACCCCGAGCTCAGGGCCGTGGAGCGGGAGTGGCGCCGGATGCGGCTCCCGCGCGCCGCGCGGCGCGAACTGCTCGACGAGGTGGGTGCCGACCTCACCGCTGCCGCGGCCGACGGCGTCACCCCGGCTGAGCTGCTGGGGCCCGACCGTGCCCGGTTCGCCCGGGAGGCCGCGCAGGCCCGGGGCTTCCCGCCGGCCCCGGCGGCCTGGTGTCGCACCGTGTTCGGCGGCGTGCTCGGCGCCGCGGTCGCCCTGGTCGTCGGCTACGTCGTGGTGGTCGTGCTCGCCCCGCCGCTGCTGGCCTCGGTGGTCCAGCTCGACGGCAGCTACCCGACGGCGGGCCCGGTGCTGGCCTACGTGCTCATGGGGCTGGTGTGCCTGGCCGGCACCCTGGTCGCGCTGGCGACGGTGCTCCGCGACCGGGAGGCGGCCAGGGCGACGGTGACCCGGGCCGCCGTCCTGCTGCCCGTCGTGGGCGGGATCGGCCTGCTGGCGGCGATGCGGCTCGGCGCCGACCAGGACCTGACTCCCGGGCTCGTCGTCGCGCGGGTGCTGGTGGTGCTGGCCGCCGTCGTCGCCGCGATCGCCGGTGCCCGCTGGTGGGCGTTGCGCGGAGTTGACCGGGCGGAGCCGCGGCGCCGGGCGACCATGCGGTGACGCCGATCAGGTGGGCGTTCGGTGGCGACCTCCTGCGGTGCGCCGGCCTCGCCGCACGTCGTCCACTCGGCCCACAGGCGGCGCCGGCCCGTCCCGGCGCCGCCTGTGGATCAGGGGCGCGCCGGGTCCTCCGGTGCCACCGTCTGCGCCAGCTCGGCCATCGGCAGGTACACCCGCCCGCCCTCGTCGCGGAACTGGGCGGACTTCTCCGCCATCCCGGCCCGGAGCGCCTCGGCGTCGTCCAGCCCCTTCTGCGCGGCGTAGGCGCGCACGTCCTGGCTGATCCGCATCGAGCAGAAGTGCGGCCCGCACATGGAGCAGAAGTGCGCCGTCTTCGCCGCCGGCGCCGGCAACGTCTCGTCGTGCATCTCGCGGGCCGTGGTCGGGTCGAGGGAGAGGTTGAACTGGTCCTCCCAGCGGAACTCGAACCGGGCGTCGGAGAGGGCGTCGTCCCAGGCCTGGGCGCCGGGGTGCCCCTTGGCCAGGTCGGCGGCGTGCGCGGCGATCTTGTAGGTGATGACGCCGTCCTTGACGTCGTCCCGGTCCGGCAGGCCGAGGTGCTCCTTGGGTGTGACGTAGCAGAGCATCGCCGTCCCGTACCAGCCGATCATCGCCGCGCCGATGGCGCTGGTGATGTGGTCGTAGCCGGGTGCGACGTCGGTGGTCAGCGGGCCCAAGGTGTAGAACGGCGCCTCGTCGCAGACCTCCAGCTGGAGGTCCATGTTCTCCTTGATCTTGTGCATCGGGACGTGTCCCGGCCCCTCGACCATCACCTGCACGTCGTGCTCCCAGGCGATCTTCGTCAGCTCGCCCAGCGTGCGCAGCTCGCTGAACTGGGCCTCGTCGTTGGCGTCGGCGATGCAGCCGGGGCGCAGCCCGTCGCCCAGGGAGAAGGTCACGTCGTAGGCGGCCATCAGCTCGCACATCTCGCGGAAGTGCGTGTAGAGGAAGTTCTCCTCGTGGTGCGCCAGGCACCAGGCCGCCATGATCGACCCGCCGCGGGAGACGATCCCGGTCTTGCGGCCGGCGGCCAGTGGCACGTACCGCAGCAGCACCCCGGCGTGCACGGTCACGTAGTCGACGCCCTGCTCGAACTGCTCGACCAGGGTGTCCCGGTAGATCTCCCAGGACAGGTCCTCGGCCTTGCCGTTCACCTTCTCCAGCGCCTGGTAGATCGGCACCGTCCCGATCGGGACGGCGCTGTTGCGGATGATCCACTCGCGGGTGGTGTGGATGTTCCGGCCGGTGGAGAGGTCCATGACCGTGTCCGCGCCCCACCGGGTCGCCCAGGTCATCTTCGCGACCTCCTCCTCGATCGAGGAGGCGACGGCGCTGTTGCCGATGTTGGCGTTGATCTTGACCAGGAGGTTGCGGCCGATCGCCATCGGCTCGGACTCCGGGTGGTTCACGTTCGCCGGCAGGACGGCGCGGCCGCGGGCGATCTCGCTGCGGACGTGCTCGACGGAGACGCCCTCGCGCAGCGCCACGAACTCCATCTCGGCGGTCACCTCGCCGCGGCGGGCGTAGGCCAGCTGGGTCACCGTGCGGCCGGGCAGCGCCCGCCGCGGCTGGTGGGTCGTGGCGAAGACGCTGTCCAGGTCGCGCCCGTCGTCGGTGCGGCGACCGTCGTCGATCGGCTGCACCGGGCGGCCCGCGTAGGTCTCGGTGTCACCGCGCTCCCCGATCCAAGCCTCGCGCAGCCGGGGCAGACCGCGGCGGACGTCGGTCGAGATGCCGGGGTCCGTGTACGGCCCGGAGGTGTCGTAGAGGACGACGCTGTCGCCGGTGGTGAGCTGCACCTCCCGCATCGGCACCCGCAGGTCCGGGCGGCTGCCGGCCAGGTGCGTCTTGCGGGAGCCGGGGAACGCGCTGTCCTGGGCCTCGGTCGGGGTGTGGACGGCAGTCATCAGGGGTTCCTCCCTACGCCGGTGCTAACCGGGTCAGGTGCGAACGGTCAGCGGCCGGTCCTGCCGCCCTCTCAGCCTCGGTTCGTGAGGCTCCCGCGGGTCGTGGTGAGCCTAGGGCTGGGCTGCTCCATGGCGCCAGCCCCCGTGGGCTCCGCGCCCCACTCGTCCCCGCGGGCGAGGGCACAATCGGCCGTATCGATGCTGGTCAACGGCTTGCGCGCTTGCTCCTTCGAACGTGATCGAATGCGTCGACACGCCGGCCGGTTCCGTCATCGAGGGCTCCGCCGCGCCCTCTGGCGTGTCGACGGGGTCCCCACTGGTCGGCGGTCTGTCGGCCGGCCCGCTCGGCACGGTGCAGGCTGCGGATCGGGAGGTCGCGCGGCAGACCGCCTGCGCGATGAGCCCGGAGCGCTGGGCGGCCCGGGCCGAGGTGCTGCGTCCGGTGAGCGAGTGGGCCGCCCGGGAGCTGGTCGTGGCCCTGTCGATCACCGCGGAGGCCGTCGAGGGGCTGCTCGAGCGCTCGTTGACGCTGGTCCACCGGCTGCTGGGTGACACGACGCGCTGGTGGGCTGAGCTGGAACAGTGGCTGCTCGCCGACGATGTCGGGCCACCCGATCTCCCGGACCGGTTCAGCGGCACTGCCAGTGCGCCCGCCGACGCCTGCCGGGCCGACGCGGTCGACGAAGCGGCCCGGCGAAACGGCCCAGCCGGTCAGGTCGACGCCGCCGACGACGCCCTGGCCGCGCTGGAGGCCGCCGCCGACGAGCAGCGGGCGGTGCTCGCCGATCTGCTCACCCGGAACGGGGGTGGTGGCCTCGCCGACCGCCCGCGGCTCGTGCTCGCCGACGCGTTGACCGGGAGCTTCCTCGCGCTGACCGGCCTCCCCGAGCTCCGCCGCGCCACCGCCTGCGGTGCCCGGCGGTGCCGGCAGCGACCCGGGGAGTGCACGCACGACCGCACCGGCCGTCCGCGCATCGGCCCACCCGGCCCGACCGACGGCTACCGCCCCGGAGCCGAGCTGGACCGGTTCGTCCGCGCCCGCGACCGGCGCTGCCGGTTCCCCGGCTGCCGCCGCCGCGTGCCCTGCGGCGGTGAGCTCGACCACGCCGTGGCCTACCGCGACGGGCCGACGAGCGCGGCCAACCTGACCGGCTACTGCACCACCGACCACCGCGGCAAGCACCAGGCCCCCGGTTGGCGGCACGAGCTGGCCGCCGACGGCGCGCTCACCGTCACCATCCCCACCGGCCTGACCGCCGTCACCACCCCGCCGCCCTACTGAGCCGTGGAGCTCGGGCAGCAGTGCGGTTCAGTCGGTGAAGCAGGCGGTGAGCGCCGCGACCATCAGCGGGACGTCCCGGGCGCTGGCCAGCTCGCGGGCCGAGTGCATCGCCAGCATCGGCGCGCCGACGTCCACCGTGGCGACGCCCAGCCGGGTCGCGGTCAGCGGGCCGATGGTGCTGCCGCACGGCAGGTCGGCGCGGCTGACGAACCACTGCACCGGCACCGACGCCGAGGCGCAGCGCTCGGCGAACCACGCGCCGCCCACCCCGTCGGTCGCGTACGCCTGGTTGGCGTTCACCTTCAGCACCGGACCGCCACCCAGTTGCGGGGTGTGGGCCGACTCGTGCCGTTCCCCCCGGGTCGGGTGCACGGCGTGCGCCATGTCCGCGCTGACCAGCACGGACCGGGCGATCGTGCGGTGCACGGCCTGGGCGTTCCCCGGGTCGGTGGCGGCCACCAGCCGGTCGACGACGTCCTCCAGGAAGCTGCCCCGCGCCCCGGACATCGATCCGCTGCCCACCTCCTCGTGGTCGTTGCAGACCAGCAGCTGCGTGCGCTCACCGGCCGGCGCGCCGATCAGCGCGGTCAGCCCGGAGTGGCAGCAGGCCAGGTCGTCCAGCCGCGGCGCGGCCACCCAGCTGCCGTCGGCGCCGGCCCGGGCCGCCGGCTGGGTGTCGGCCAGCACCAGGTCGTGCCCGACGACGTCGTCCACCCCCACCCCGACCGCCGCCGCGACCGCCTCGCGCAGCCCCGGCTCGGTGCCCAGGTCGCGGTCCCACACCGGGACCAGGTGCCGCTGCGGATCGAGGGTGAGCCCCTCCCGCACGCTGCGGTCCAGGTGGATCGCGAGCGACGGCAGCCGGAGCGGTGCCCCCGGCAGCTCGACCAGCGCCTCCGCGCCTCCGCGCAGGGCCACCCGGCCGGCGACGGTCAGCTCGCGGTCCAGCCAGGTGTGCCACAGCCCGCCGCCGTACGGCTCGACGCCCACCAGTCGGTATCCGGCCTGGCGGACGTCGGAGTGCGGCCGCACCCGGAACGTCGGGGAGTCGGTGTGCGCGCCGACCAGTCGCATCCCGGTCTCCGCCAGCGCTCCGGTCCCCAGCCGGAAGGCGATCAGGCTGCCGCCCCGCCGGACGACGAAGTGCGCCCCGCCCGGGGAGAGCTGCCAGCTGTCGGTCTCGACCAGCTCGGTGAACCCGGCCTCGACCAGCCGGCGGGCCATCTCGGCCACCGCGTGTCCCGGCGAGGGGGAGGCGTCGATGAAGGCGCGCAGGTCGTCGCCGAGGGAGAGGTCGTCGGTCGGGGGCTCCGGCATGACGCCCATCGTGCCCCGGCCGGGCGGAGAGCAGATCGCGGGGACGGCGCTGCCGGTCGCGGCGCCCCCCGACCAGATGGGCGCCGCGGGCGTGGCCCAGTGCCGGCGCGCCTGGGGTCCGCCCGCCTGACCTGCGTTTCCCGGAGCCGACGCGGGTAGGGGATTCCCCGTGGCGGACGACGACATCGAGATCAGGGCCCAGGGCGAGCGCGAGTACGTGGTCGTGCAGGCCACCGAGGCCGACGACGTGACCACCTGGTTCACGCTCTCCCCCGAGGTGCTCGACCGGCTGGGCACCGACGACGAGGAGGACGTCGTGCTGCGCACCGTGCGGTTCCTCCGCCGGCACCAGGACGTCGCCGACTTCCCCGACGTCATCGAGCTGGAGGACGTCATCGCCAGCTACGAGGACTACCTCCCCGCCATGACGGAAGACTGATCGGACGCGACGGCCCAGCGGTGGGATGCTGCGGAGCGTGACCTCGCCCACCGACCCCGCCGCGCTCGCCGACGCCCTCGAGTCGACCGGCTACCTGCCGGACGAGGGCCTGGCGACGGCGGCGTACCTGGCGCTGGTCATGCACCGGCCGCTGTTCCTGGAGGGCGAGGCCGGCGTCGGCAAGACCGCGCTGGCCCGGGCGCTGGCCGAGGTCACCGGCCGGCCGCTGTACCGGCTGCAGTGCTACGAGGGGCTGGAGGCCAGCCACGCCCTCTACGACTGGGACTTCGGTCGCCAGCTGCTGCACCTGCGCGCCGCCGAGGCGGCCCACGCGACCGGCTCCGCCGCCTCCCCCGACGACGTGGCGCAGCTGGAGGCCGGGCTCTACGACCGCCGGTTCCTGCTGGCCCGCCCGCTGCTGCAGGCGCTGGAGGATGCCCCGTCGGTGCTGCTGGTCGACGAGGTCGACCGGGCCGACGACGAGTTCGAGGCCTTCCTGCTGGAGGTGCTCAGCGACTTCACCATCTCCGTCCCGGAGCTGGGCACCATCCGGGCGGAGACGCCGCCGCTGGTCGTGCTCACCTCCAACCGCACCCGCGAGGTGCACGACGCGCTCAAGCGCCGCTGCCTCTACCACTGGCTGGAACACCCGGACTTCGAGCGCGAGGTGGCGATCCTGCGCCGCCGGCTGCCCGAGGTGACCGAGGAGCTGGCCCGCCAGGTCGCGCAGGCGACCGGCCGGCTGCGCGAGCTGGACCTGCTCAAGCCCCCCGGTGTCGCCGAGGCGATGGACTGGGCGAGCGCGCTGCACGCCCTGGGCTGCCGGGAGCTCGACCCGGACACCGCCGCCCGCACCCTCGGCGCGGTGCTGAAGTACCGGGAGGACGGCGAGCGGGTGCGCTCGCTGGCCCGGGGGGCGCTCTTCGGTGGGTGACGTCGTCTCGACCGTGCTGGGGTTCGCCCGCACGCTGCGGCACGCCGGGGTCGCCGCCTCGCCCGACCGGGTCGAGGCGATGCTGGCCGCGGTGGCGCACCTCGACGTCCTCGACGCCACCGCCGTCTACTGGGCCGGCCGGCTGACCCTGTGCGGCAGCCCCGACGACCTCGACCGCTACGACGCCGCGTTCGCCGCGTACTTCGCCGGCGAGGCGCCGCGGACGCGGCGGGGTGCGCCCGCCGAGCCGCCGCGGGTGGCGCACATCGCCCCGCTGGGCAGCGGGGACGGCGGCGAGCCCGGCGAGGAGCCCTCGGACCTGGCGACGAAGGCCAGCGGCGAGGAGGTGCTGCGGCACCGGGACGTCGCCGAGCTGACCACGGCCGAGCGCGCCGAGCTCCGCCGGCTGTTCGCGCTGCTCGCCCCGGCCACCCCGATGCGCCGGTCACGCCGTCGCGGCCCCTCCCCGCACGGCACCGTCGACGCCGGCCGCACCGTCCGCCGGGCGCTGCGCGACGGGGGTGAGGTGCGCCGGCTGCACCACCGCCGGGCCCGGCCCCGCCCGCGCCGGGTGGTGCTGCTGATCGACGTCTCCGGCTCGATGAGCCCCTACGCCGACGCGCTGCTGCGCTTCGCGCACGCCGCCGTCCGGGCCCGCCCGGCGTCGACCGAGGTGTTCACCATCGGCACCCGGCTCACCCGGGTCACCCGTGAGCTGCGGCTGCGCGACCCCGACCGTGCCCTGGCCGCCGGGGGCGCGGCGATCCCCGACTGGTCCGGCGGCACCCGGATCGGCGAGGTGCTCAAGGCGTTCCTGGACCGCTGGGGCCAGCGCGGCACCGCCCGCGGCGCCGTCGTCGTGGTGTGCAGCGACGGCTGGGAGCGCGGGGGCGCAGAGCTGCTGGGCGAGCAGATGGCCCGGCTGCACCGGCTCGCGCACGCCGTCGTCTGGGTGAACCCGCACAAGGGCCGCTCCGGCTACGAGCCGCTGACCAGCGGGATGGTGGCGGCGCTGCCGTCGGTCGACCACTTCGTCGCCGGGCACAGCCTGGCCGCGTTCGAGGAGCTGGCAGGGGTGATCACCAGTGCTTGAAGGTGCGAGGACCTCGTCCTCCTCCTCCCTCGCACGCTCGGGACGGGCCTCTGGACGAGGCCGGAGGGAGGACGCAGATGCGCGAGGTTCTTGAGGACCTGGTCGGGTGGTGGCAGGCCGGGGAGACGGTCGGCGTGGGCACCGTGGTGGGCACCTGGCGGTCCGCGCCCCGTCCGCCGGGCGCGGCCATGCTCGTCGGCCCGGACGGGACGGCGGTGGGCAGCGTCTCCGGCGGGTGCGTCGAGGGCGCGGTCTACGAGGAGGCCCGGGACGCCGTCGCGACCGGGACGCCGTCGCTGCAGCGCTACGGGGTGAGCGACGACGACGCCTTCGCCGTGGGCCTGACCTGCGGCGGGATCCTCGACGTCTACGTGGAGGCGGTCTCCCGGGAGTCCTTCCCCGAGCTCGGCGAGGTCGCCGCGTCGGTGGGGGCCCACGAGCCGGTCGCCGTCGTCACCTGCGTGCGCGGGCCCGACGACCGCCTCGGCAAGCGGCTGGTGCTCTGGCCGGACCGCACGTCCGGCACGTTGGGCGCGCAGCGGCTGGACGACGCCGTCGCCGACGACGCCCGCGGCCTGCTGGCCGCCGGGCGGACGGCGACGCTCACCTACGGCCACGACGGGGAGCGGCGCGGCGACGAGCTCACCCTGTTCGTCTCCTCCTTCGCTCCGCCGGCGCGAATGGTGGTCTTCGGCGCGATCGACTTCGCCGCCGCCGTCGCCCGGGTGGGCGCCTTCCTCGGCTACCGGGTCACCGTCTGCGACGCCCGGCCGGTGTTCGCCACCGCCCGCCGCTTCCCGGATGCCCACGAGGTGGTGGTCGAGTGGCCGCACCGGTACCTGCAGGCCGAGGTGGACGCCGGGCGGATCGACGAGCGCACCGTGCTGTGCGTGCTCACCCACGACCCGAAGTTCGACGTCCCGCTGCTGGAGGTCGCGCTGCGGCTGCCGGTGGCCTACGTCGGCGCGATGGGCTCCCGGCGCACCCACGACGAGCGGCTGGCGCGGCTGCGCGAGGCCGGGCTGACGGAGGCCGAGCTGGCGCGGCTGGCCTCGCCGATCGGGCTGGACCTGGGTGCCCGCACGCCCGAGGAGACGGCGATTTCGATCGCGGCGGAGATCATCTCCGGTCGCTGGGGCGGCACCGGCGAGCGGCTGGCGGAGGTCGCCGGCCCCATCCACCGCACCGCCGACCGGTGAGCGACGACCTGCCGTACGTCCACGACGTCGAGGTCGTGGGGCTGCTCGCGTCGCCGGAGCACCGGTACGACGGGCGGCCGGACGACGCCGTCGCCGCTCGGCCGGTGGAGCGGCGGGACCGGATCGAGGTGCGGGCCGGGCTGGGCGTCGTCGGCGACCGCTACTTCGGCAAGCCCGCGCACCGGGACGCGTCGGTGACCGTGCTCGCCGTGGAGGCGGTCGAGGAGCTGGCCGCGGAGCTGGGGAGCGGCCCGCTCGATGCGCTGGCCACCCGGCGCAACGTCGTCCTGCGCGGCGCGGAGGTCGAGGCGCTGCGGGGGAGCGAGTTCAGCCTCGACTGCGGGGAGGGTGAGGTGCTGCTCGCCGGCGGCCGGCCCGCCCATCCCTGCGCCTGGCTCGACCGGGTCCTCGCGCCGGGCGCGCACCGCGGCATGCGCGGCCGGGGTGGGGTGCGCTGCGCGCCCCGGACCGGCGGGGTGCTGCGGCTCGGCCCCGCGGTGCTGCGCTCGGCGGTGCCGCTGGACGCCGCCCGGGCGGGGGTGGCGGTCCGGCCGCCGGTGCGCCGCTGAGGGCCGCACAGCCGTACCGGGCATGATGCGCCCGGCCGGGATGCGACGAGCGTGTCCGGCGCACCGAGGGACGGAGACCCCATGCAGATCCGCAGGCTGGCCACCGCCGGCGCCACCGCAGGACTCACCGCCGTCCTGCTCGCCGGCTGTGGCGGGGACAGCGACACGACCAGTGAGTCGTCGTCGCCGTCCGCCTCGGAGACCAGCAGCGAGTCCGGCCTCGCCGAGCAGACCGGCGCCGAGGTCTCGGCTGCCGCCGCCGACGCCCTCGAGGAGGCCGGCTCGGTGCACGTGACCGGCAGCGCCGGCATGGGTGCGGAGCTGGGGAGCATCGACCTGGTCATGCAGGGCGACGACGTGAGCGGCACCCTCGGCCTGGTCGGGCAGACAGTGGGCCTGCTGCGCACCGACGGCGTGTTCTACATGCAGGCGCCCGCCGACTTCTGGACCGCCACTGGCGTGCCGGCCGACCTGGCCGGCCAGGTGGACGGCGCCTGGGCCGTCGTCCCCGAGGAGAGCGAAGCGGTCTTCGCGCAGCTGACCCTCGCCACCCTGGTCGAGGGGCTGCGCAACCCGACCACCGAGGTCGAGGACGAGGTCAGCACCGCCGAGCGCGAGGGCCAGCCGGTCGTCGTCGTCACCCATGCCGACGGCAGCGCCCTGGCCGTCGCCGCCGAGGGCGAGCCGTACCCGCTGGAGATCGTGAACCAGGGCGACGCGAGCCAGACGTTGACCTTCAGCGAGCACGGCGAGCAGTTCGACATCGCCGCGCCGGAGTCGCCGGTCGACCTCAACGAGCCGCAGCCCGGCGCCTGACGCAACAGTTCCGTGTCACTGCGTCCTCGGGGTGGCAGGTCAGCCGCTGCCCGCTCGTCAGTGTGGTTGGGCTCCGCCGTCGTGCGGACCGCTCGTCGTGGACGTGATGAGCAGGGTCGCGTTGGCTCCGCTGTCGCCAGCGGCGTAGTGGTGCGGCAGTGATCCATCGAACCGTGCGTAGTCGCCCGGCCCGAGCTCCGCGGAGCGCGCGGGTGTTCCCACGTGCAGCGTGCCGGACTGGACGTGCAGGTGCTCCGTCGTGCCGGGTGGGTGTGGGGCTGACTCTGTTCGTGTCCGAGAGGGAACGGTGAGCGAGTAGAGGTCTGCTGTCATCCCCTCGCTCCGGCAGTGCGCCAGGAGCACGGCACGCAGGGTCGTTCCTTCGACCAGGGTGCCCTCGCCGCGACGGAGCACCACCATCGACTCCGCCTGTGGCGGAGGCTCGATGAGCGCGGTCAGCGGCACGTCGAGTGCGTTGGCGAGGGCGTACAACGTCTCGAGCGTGGGGTTGCCGGAACCGGCCTCGAGCTGGGTGAGCGTGGCCCGGGAGATGCCGGCACGCTCGCCCAGCGCCACCACGGACAGGCCGCGCGCCTGTCGCACCTGGCGGAGCCGAACGCCGACCGTTTGGACCACTGCGCTCACGAGTGGCCAGCCTACCGATCACTATGACTGTTAAAGTAGCCAACGTGGCTACTGAACTAGCCGGTCGCGTGATCTGTGCGGCTCGATGAGAGGCACCGTGATCGCGGGCCCCTCCGGGACCACCATGGCGGGCCTGGTCACCGCACTGGTCGGTTTCCTGAGCTCCTTCGCCGTCGTGCTCGCCGGGCTCCGCGCGGTGGGAGCCAGTCCTGCTCAGGCCGCCTCTGGCGTCCTGGTGCTGGCTCTCACCATGGGCCTGGGCACCGTTCTGCTCGTCCAGCGCACCCGCATGCCGATCACCTTGGCCTGGTCCACTCCGGGCGCGGCCCTCCTGGTCGCCGCAGACACCCACCAATGGGCTGACGCGGTCGGGGCGTTTCTCGCGGTGGGTCTGCTGATCCTGCTGACCGCGGCGTGGCCGCAGCTGGGATCCGCCCTCGCCGCCATTCCCGCGCCGCTGGCGCAGGCCATGCTGGCCGGTGTCCTGGTGCCCCTGTGCCTGGAGCCGGTGAGAGCGGCCACGTCCATCCCCTGGCTGGTGGCTCCGGTCATCGCCGGCTGGGCGGTGCTGGGCCGGCTGGCCCCTCGGTGGGCGGTGCCGGGCGCCTTCGCGATCACCCTCGGGATCGTCGGTTGGCAGACGGTCCGGGACGGGCGGTTGGCGGTCGAGGACCTGGTGCCTGCAGCAATCTGGACCACTCCGCACGTCGACGCATCGGCCTTGATCGAACTCACCGTGCCCCTGTTCCTGGTCACGATGGCGTCGCAGAACCTGCCCGGAGTGGCGGTCCTCGCCTCCTTCGGCTTCCGGACGCCGTGGCGTGCCGTCATGGCGGTCACGGGGGCGGGCACCGTGCTCGGCGCCCCGTTCGGCGGCCATGCGATCAACCTCGCGGCGATCAGCGCCGCGCTCGCCGCCGGCCCAGGAGCAGACCCCGACCCGAGCCGCCGCTACCGGGCCGCTCGAACCGCCGGACTGGCCTACGTGGCAATGGCCCTGATCTCGACCGGAGCTGCTGCTCTCGTGGCCATCGCGCCTGAGGGCCTCGTTGCCGCCGCAGCAGGACTGGCCTTGTGGCCGGTGCTGGCCTCCGCCTTGGCTGGCGCGCTGGAGGAGTCGCAGATGCGCCTACCGGTGATCGCCACCTTCCTCACGGCCGTCAGCGGTACCACCGTCGCCGGCGTGGGGCCGGCCTTCTGGGCACTTGCCGTGGGCGTGGCCCTCTGGCTGTGGCACCGACGGCCAGACGTTCCCGCGGTGGTGCCGGGACGGGCGGCCACGGAGTAGGTGCGACCTAGTCGAGCAGGGCCCGCACCGCGGCCGGGGCCAGCGCGGGGCGGTGCAGCGGCGCACTGCGGCCCCCGCCGGCCGCGGCCAGCGCGGCGCAGTTGGCCACCGACTCCTCGTCGGTGGACAGCCCCAGCACGTGCAGCCGCGCCCCCGCGCGGGTGAGCGCGGCGGCCGCTGGCCGGGGATCGGGGCTGTCGGTGGGCATCCCGTCGGACAGCAGCAACACGTCCCGCGCCGCCGTCCGGGTCCGGGCCAGCTCGCGCCCCGCCGTCCGCAGCGCCAGGTCCAGGTCGGTGGTGCCGCCCCCGCGCAGGTCGAACAGCCGGTCGACGACCAGCTCCGGCCGGGCGACCGCCGACAGCGGCTGCAGCACCACCGCCGTCGACCAGAACGCGACGACGGCGAGCTCGTCGCCCGGCCGCATGCGCTGGGTGAGCGCCGACGCCGTCAGCACCGCCGCGGCCAGCTCGTCGCCGGCCACCGAGCCGGAGGCGTCGACCAGCAGCACGCAGGCCCGGCCGGTCGCCCGCCAGCCGCGGGTGTGCAGGTGCTCGGCCCGCCAGTGCGGCTCGGCGCCGCGGGCCGCCAGCGTGGCGTCCAGGTCGACGTCGGACCCGGCCGGGTCGCGGCGGGTGACCACCCGCCGGCTGCCCGGCCGGTCCGGCAGGCCCCGGCGGGGCGCGGTCACCGGCAGCCGCGCCGCGAGCGCCCGGGCGGCGGCCCGCAGCGCCGGGTCGACCGCGCGCCCCAGCGCGGTCAGCAGCCGCACCGCCGCGTCGGGGTCCCGGCCGGCCACCTCGGCCAGCGCCGCCTCGTCCAGCCGACCGGCCTCCGGGCTGACCTGCGGCAGGTCCGGGTGCGCGCGGGCCAGCTCCGCCCGCCCGGCCCGCGGGGTCCGCTGCCCGCGCAGCAGCGCCTCGACGTCGGCGTCCTCGCTGACCGGGGCGGGCTGCGCCGGCCGTCGTCCCGGCGGGTCGGCGAGGCGGTCGGGCGGCGGCGGAGGCGCCGGTTCCCCCGGTTCCGGCCCGGGGGTCAGTCTTTTCCCAGCTCCTCACCGGCCCGGCGCCAGATGTCCCGGACGACGTCCTCCACCGGTCGCGCGAGGCCGTCGGTGACGGTGACCTTGCCGGTCAGCGCGGCGAGCGCGGCGTCGGTGCCGACCTCCTCGTCGGCCGGCTCCAGGTCGCGCACGGCTGCCAGCTCCCGGGCGATCAGCACCGTGTCGATCGCGCCGCGGACCGAGGAACCGATCCGCAGCTCCGGGTGGTCGCGGGTGATACGCACCGCCCGCACCGCACGGTGCAGCAGCAGCGCGGGGCCGCCAGTGGCGGCGGCCACCACGGCCCGCTCGTCGTCCTCGGTCTGGTAGCCCATCGCGACCCGGCACGACCGGTCGTACAGCGCCGGGGTGATCCGGGCGGTGCCGACGGCATCGAACGGGTTCATCGCCGCGACCAGCCGGAACGTCGGCCGGGCGGGCACCCGGCCGTAGCGCGGCACGTGCATCTCGCGCTCGGAGAGCACCCCGAGCAGCACGTTCATCGTCTCCTCGGGCACCCGGTTGAACTCCTCCACGTAGAGGAGCGCGCCCTCGGTCATCGCCCGGGTGAGCGGGCCGGGCACGAAGTTCTCCGGCCGGTAGTCCTCGGTGAGCACCCGGGAGGCGTCGTGGTGGCCGACCAGCCGGGTGGGGGTGAGCTCGGCGTTGCCCTCGACCAGCACCAGCGGCACCCCGGTGCCGTCGGCCAGCGCCCGCAGCAGCGTGGTCTTCCCCGTGCCGGGCGGGCCCTCCAGCACCACGTTGCGTCCCGCCGCCAGCGCCGCGGCGACGACCTCCGCCTCCCGGACCCGGGCCACCACCCGCTGCCGGGCGGTCTGCACCATGCCGACGCCGTCGAGGCGGGCAGCGGTCGTCCCGGTCGTGGCCTCGGCGGAGGTCGTCGTCATCGGGCGCGGCTCAGCCGAACTCGATGACGCCGCGCAGGTTCTTGCCGGCGTGCATGTCGTCGTAGCCGGCGTTGACGTCCTCCAGCCGGTACCGGTTGGTGATCAGGCCGTCGAGCTTGATGTTGCCCTCCTGCCAGAGCCGCAGCATCCGCGGGATGTCGGTGGTGGGGTTCTGGTCGCCGAACAGCGCGCCCTTGATCTCCTTGCCGAAGAGGGTGAACTCCATCGAGGAGATGGGCAGGCCGACGGCGGAGACCGGCCCGAGCCCGGTCACCACGACCACGCCGGCCTTGCGGACGGCACCCAGTGCCGCGGCCACGTGCTCGCCGGTGGTGACGCCCACGGTGACCAGGGCCTTGTCCGCGCCCTGGCCGTTGGTGACGCTGCGGGCGAAGTCGGCGGCCTCCTCGATGTCGCCGAACGCGTGCGTGGCGCCGAACTCGCGGGCCTTCTCCTGCTTGAACGGCACCGGGTCGACGGCGATCACGTGGCTGGCGCCGGCGAAGGCCGCGCCCTGGACGGCGTTGATGCCGATCCCGCCGATGCCCATCACGACCACCGTCTCGCCCGGCTCGACCGCGCCGGCCTGGGTGGCGGTGCCGAAGCCGGTGCCGACGCCGCAGGAGACCAGGCAGGCGACGTCCATCGGGATGTCCGGGGCGATCTTCACCGCGGACCGGACGTCGATGGTGGTGACCTCGGAGAAGCTGCCCAGCCCGCACATCTGGCCGACCGGGGTGCCGTCGGGCAGGGAGTAGCGGAAGCTCTCCGCGTCGTCCCAGCGCGAGCCCATGCCGATGTTGGCGCCGGAGTCGCACAGGTACTGCTTGCCGGTGGCGCACCAGCGGCAGCGGCCGCACGCCGGCAGGAACGAGAAGACGACGTGGTCGCCCTCCTTGATGTCGGTGACCCCGGCGCCGACCCCGATCACCTCGCCGGCGCCCTCGTGGCCGCCGCAGATCGGGTAGTGGCCGCTGGGCATGTCGCCGGTGGCGATGTGGTCGTCGGAGTGGCACAGCCCCGACGTCGCCAGCTTCACCTGGATCTCGCCGGTGCGTGGGTCGTCGGCCAGCAGGTCGGTGACCTCCCACTTGCCGGGGGCCTCGCGCAGGATCGCGCCGCGGGTGGGGACGGGCACGGGGACCTCCTCCTGCCCTCCTGATCGAGGGCGTCGGTGCTCCGGGCGCGGCACTGCGCCCGGAGCCGGAACCTATGCCGCGGGTCACACCCGGGCAAAGCAGCTTCCGTCAGGTGGCACGGCGGCCGTGGGAGAGACTCGCCCGGTGACGGTGGTGGTGGTCGGCGCCGGGCCGGTGGGCGTGACCGCGGCGCTGCTGCTGGCGCGCCGCGGCGTCGACGTCCTGGTGCTCGACCGGCACGCCGGGCCCTACCCGCAGCCGCGCGCCGTGCACCTCGACGACGAGTCGCTGCGGGTGCTGCAGGCCGCCGGCGTCGCCGACGCGTTCGCCGCGGTGAGCCGGCCGATGGCCGGGTTGCGCCTGCTGGACGCCGACCACCGGGTGCTGATGGAGGCCACCCGGGGGAGTGGGGTGCACGGCTGGCCGCAGGGCTCGATGTTCAGCCAGCCCGACCTGGAGGCGGTGCTGCGCGCGGCGCTGGACGCCGAACCCCGGGCCGGGCTGCGCGGCGGGGTCGAGGTGTTGCACGTGGAACAGCGGGACGGAGCGGTCCGGCTCGGGGTGCGCGACCGGGCGACCGGGGCGGCGGAGGTGCTGGTCGCCGACGCGGTGCTCGGCTGCGACGGGGCGAACAGCACGGTGCGCCGGCTGATCGGCGGGTGGATGCGCGACCTCGGCCCGGCCGAGCGCTGGCTGGTGGTCGACCTGGTCTCCGGTGTCCCGCTCGACGTCTGGCCCGGTGTGCACCAGGTGAGCGACCCGCGGCGGCCGGCGACCTTCATGCCGGTGGCCGGGAACCGGTACCGGGCGGAGTTCCGGCTCGCGCCGGGGGAGTCGGCGGCCGACCTGGACCTGCCGGCGCTGCTGGACCGGTTCGGCGCGGGCAGCGCCGAGGTCGTGCGGACCGCGGAGTACACCTACCGCGCGCAGGTGGCCGACCGCTGGCGAGCCGGCCGGGTGCTGCTGTGCGGGGACGCCGCGCACCTGACGCCGCCGTTCATCGGTCAGGGGCTGGGGCTGGGGCTGCGCGACGTGCACCAGCTCAGCTGGAAGCTGGCGGCGGTGCTGGCCGGGGCGGACGACGCGCTGCTGGACACCCACCAGGCGGAGCGGGCGCCGCACGCGACCGCGCTGATCCGGCTGGCGGTGCTGCTCGGCCGGCTGATGAACGGGGGTGGGCGCTCCGCGGCGCTGCTCCGCCGGGGCGTGCTCGCGCTGCCCGGGGTCGCCGGCTTCGCCGCGGACAGCCGGACGCCGCCGCTGCGGCCGGGGCCGTTGGTGCGGCGTGGCCGGTTCGCGCCGGGGTCGCCGGTGGGCACGCTGGTGCCGCAGCCGGCGGTGGCCGGTGCGCGGCTGGACGACGTGCTCGGCGACGGGTGGGCGGTCCTCGCCGCGGGCGGCCGGGTGCCCGCCGACTGGCCCGGGCCGGTCGTCGACGCGGCTGCGCTCGGTTCGCCCGAGCTGGTCCGGTGGCTGCGTGGCCGGTCCGTGCTGGTGCGGCCGGACCGGATCGTCGCGGCGGTGGCCCGGTGACGACGCAGGTCATCGTGCTCAACGGCGGATCGAGCTCCGGCAAGTCCGGGATCGCCCGCTGCCTCCAGGCGGTGCTGCCGGACCCGTGGCTCCGCCTCGGCGTGGACGACCTGGTCGACCGGCTCCCACCCGCGCTGCTCGACGGCTCCGACGGCATCGCGTTCGGGCAGGGCGGCGAGGTGGCGGTGGGCGCGGCCTTCCGGGACCTGGAGTACGCCTGGCTGGCGGGCGTGGCCGCGATGGCCCGGGCCGGGGCGCGCGTGATCATCGATGACGTCTTCCTCGGCGGGGCGGCCTCCCAGGAACGCACGCGGGTCCACCTGTCCGGGCTGGCGGTGCTGTGGGTCGGCGTGCGTTGCGATCCGGTGGTCGCCGCGGGCCGCGGGCCGCGGGCCGCGAGGTCGCCCGGGGCGACCACGTCACCGGGATGGCGGCCGCGCAGGCCGAGAGCGTGCACCGGGGCGTCCGCTACGACGTCGAGGTGGACACCACCCGCACCGAGGCGCTGGACTGCGCCCGCATCATCGCGGCCTGCGTCGGCTGACGGCGGTTCGGGCGGGGTGGCGCCGTGGCAGGATGCCGGGCGTGACGGTGACCCCGCTGTGGTGGTGCACCCCTTAGGGGTTGCCGAATCGTCGCGCCAGCCCCCCCGACACCGGTGGGCTGGCCGCTGCGCTCGGTCGACCGCCCGCGAGAGGACCGTCCGTGCAGGCACGACCAGATCCGACCGACCCGAGGACCCCGGGGCCGGCGAGCGTCGGCGACTACCTGATCAGCTCCCGATCGCTCGCCGAGTACCGGGCCATGTTCTCGCTGACCGACGGCGACCTGGTCGGCCCGTTGCTCGACTGCCCCGGGGGCGGCGCCAGTTTCACCGCTGACGTCTGTGGCCGGGGCGGCCGTGCGCTCGCCGTTCGGTAGCCGAGGAGCGGTGCATCGCCGCGTGCGTGTCTCCGGGGGAGGCCGTGGTGTCGGCGGGTGTGCGCGTCGGCGGCCAGCTGCCGAGCAGCGCACAGGAGAGCCGAGTCGCTGGGGCTGCTGATGCACCGGTCACTTGGTGGCCGGTGGTGGGCCAGACCTTCTTGAGACATCAGTAGGCCGGCATGGGACAGGCGGACTGTGAGACCTGCGTGCCGCCGGCCGTGAGGCCGCCGTAGGGGTGCCAGTCGCCGCCGCTGGCGATGAACGCCTCCTCGCTTGGTGGGGTGAGGGGGGTGTAGCCCTTGGCCAGGACGCACTGGTAGACGGTGAGGTAGTCGGCGTACAGGACCCGGTAGGCGTCGTCGCTGAGCAGGGGCACGTCGACGTAGCCAGCCTGCTGATGGCAGGCGTCCTCGGCAGCGTCGAATGCCGCCTGCTGGTCGGGAGCTGGTGATGCCTTGTAGCCGCCGCCGATCACGGTGGTCTCGAAGCCTGCTCGGTCCAGGCAGTCGTGCATCACCTGTCCGTAGGCCTGGTCGCGGTCGGAGGCGGCGGCGAGGTCCGCTTCGCCTCGGACTCGAGTGGCTTCCGGGAGGGCGGCGGCCACCGCTGCGGCTTGCGCGGCGGCCTCAGCGGCGGCCTGGGCCTCAGCGGCGGCCTGGGCCTTGGCGGCGGCCTCAGCGAGGGCCTGGGCCTCAGCGGCGGCCTGGGACTCAGCGGCACGCCGAGCAGCAGCCTCATCGGGGGAGCTCGTGGCGCCTGGGCCCGCCACCTGGGTGCCCTGTGGGCTGGAGGCCGACAGTGTCCCGATGGTGAGGGGGCCACCGACGATGGCGACCGTTGCGGCGGTCACGGCGACCAGGGCGACTCGGGATCGGCGTTGGCGGCGGTGGATCGCCTTCGCCGCCGTCACGTGGTCGGCGGCGTCGGTGACGGTCAGCTCATCGCCGACGGTGTGCAGCCGGGTGTGGACGAGGTTCTCGATGTCGTTCACGGACGCCTCCTCGAGACGGAAGCCAGGTGGCCGGGGGTGTCTGGGGTGAAGAGGGTCCGCAGCGTGGCCAGGCCCTTGGTGACGTGGTTGTTCACGGTGCTCACCGAGCAGCCCATGAGCTCGGCGGTGGAGGCTTCGGTGAGGTCGTCGAAGTAGCGCAGGACGATCGCGGTCCGCACGCGGGGCGAGAGCTGCGCGAGAGCGGTGAGGACCTGGTCCCGGTCGGCGTGGGCGGCCTGCAGGTCGCCGCCGCCGTGGTCGGGGAGGTGTTCGATGAGCTGCTCGGTGTTGGACAACCGCCGCCGCCAGCTCAGGTGGCTGTTGATCATCGACCGGCGGACGTAGGCGAGCGGGTTGTCGGCCCTCTGCACCTTGGCCCAGTGGGTATAGGCCTTGGCCAGCGCCGTCTGCATCAGGTCCTCGCCGTGCCCGCGGTCACCGGTCAGCAGCCAGGCGGTACGCAACAGCTGAGCACTGTTGGTCATGACGAACTCGGTGAACTCATCGTCGCGCGAACCGCTCACATGCCCCCCTCGCTCGTGGCCTCTGACAGATAGACGAGGCGAGCACCTGGGTGCGCCCTATGCCGATCGGTCACTGTTCGGTAACGCCAGCGGGCTTGACCACGAGCTGGGTGCGGCCGTTCTTGAGCAGGCTCGATCGCACCTTCGAGGTCGGTACCGCCGCGACTTCTTCTTCCGGCCTGTCAACCTTCCCGGCATCTCACCGCGTCCTAGGGGTGAGCGGAACAACTGGGAGAGGGGGGTGGGTGGTCCAGGGTCGGGACGGTGCCTTCACCCAGTTCGTCCAACGTCATCAGAGTGGACTGCGGCGAACCGCTTACCTACTGACCGGTGACCACGCGGCGGCTGAGGATCTGCTGCAGAACGCGCTGCTCAAGACGTACACGCACTGGGCGCGTAGAAGAGCCAGCCGCCTACACCCGGCGGGTGCTCCCCGAGCTGACCGGGGCCGACGTCGAAGCCGAGCGCGTGCAGCTCGTCGTGCAGCTCCGCCTGGATGAGGTGCACCTGCCGCAGGTTCGGCTGGGACGGGTCGGCCGCCACCCGGGACCGGTGCTGGACGGTCACGCCCGCGTGGGCGTCGCCCCGGACGCCCCAGCCGGCCACCAGCTCGATCGCGGCCACCGTGAGCTTGGAGAACGCGTGCTCGGCAGCGGTGTGCACCGTCACGACCCGCCCGCTCACCGTCGCTCGGGCAGCGGCACGTCGATGGCGGGACCGTCCCCGACCGTGATCTGCAGCCGGCGGGCGTCCGCCGGGGGCGTGGGCAGGAAGCGCAGCAGTGCCCGCCACGGGTGCTCACTGCCACCGAACTCCCCGGTCGAGACGCTGTACGCCGTCCCCACGTCGTCGGTGACCCAGTACCGGAGGGCACTCAGGCGCTCCCCCGGAGCAGAGGGTGGCGCCTCGAGGTGCTGGGGAGCCGCACCCCACGTGGTGAACGCGTCGGTGTAGGCCCGGACCTGTTCCTCGGCGACCGGCCCGGTGCCCTCGAGCACGATCGTCACGTGGTTGGCGAGCTCGACGTCGGTCAGCCGTACCTCCACGCTGCCCAGCTCGGCCACCACCGGGTCGCCGGTCGGGAGATGGATCCGCGGGACGCGGGTGACGGTCGCGAGGAAGACGTGGTCGGGGTCGCCGAAGTCGACGTGCACGACTCCCTCGGCCAGCAGCAGGAGGGTGCTCTCCTCCGGCCGTGGCAGGCGGTCGCCGCCGAAGACGAGCAGCTGGGTGGCTCGGGGAGGTCGACCATGCGGCGGAACCTAGCGGCAGTGGGCCCCGACTCCCACGGCTAGCGTGGCCGGGTGAGCTTCGACGTCGCCGCGCTGCGCGCACAGTTCCCGGCCCTGCAGGGCGGGGCCGCCCACTTCGACGGGCCGGGCGGCTCGCAGACGCCGCTGGCCGTGGCGCAGGCGGTCGCCGCGACGATGACCGCGCCGATGGCCAACCGCGGCCGGGTCACCCAGGCCGAGCGGAACGCCGACGCCGTGGTCGTCGGTGCCCGCCAGGCGATCGCGGACCTCACCGGCGGCGATCCGGGCGGCGTGGTGTTCGGCCGCAGCGCCACCGCACTGACCTACGAGCTCTCCCGGGTGCTCTCGGCCGGCTGGGGTCCCGGCGACGAGGTGGTCGTCACCCGGCTCGACCACGACGCCAACATCCGCCCCTGGGTGCAGGCCGCCGAGGCCCGCGGCGCCATCGTGCGCTGGGCCGACTTCGATCCGGCCACCGGCGAGCTGGCCCCGGAGGTGGTCGGCGCGCTGCTGTCCGAGCGGACCCGGCTGGTCGCCGTCACCGGCGCCTCCAACCTCATCGGCACCCGCCCCGACGTCGCCGCGATCAGCGCGCTCGCGCACGACGCCGGCGCGCTGACCTGGGTCGACGGCGTGCACCTCACCGCGCACGCCCCGGTCGACGTCGCCGCCCTGGGCGCGGACTTCTTCGTCTGCTCGCCGTACAAGTTCCTCGGCCCGCACTGCGGCTGCCTGGTCGCCGCCCCGGCGCTGCTGGAGACGCTGCACCCGGGCAAGCTGCTCCCGTCGACGAACGCGGTCCCCGAGCGGTTCGAGCTGGGCACGCTGCCCTACGAGCTGCTCGCCGGCACCACCGCCGCCGTCGACGTGCTGGCCGGGATCGCCGGCCCGGAGGGCGACCGGCGCAGCCGGCTCACCGCCGCGATGACCGCCGTGGAGGAGCACGAGGACCGGCTGCGGGCGCGGATCGAGGACGGCGTCCGGGAGCTGCCCGGCGTCACCCTCTGGTCACGGGCCGGCCGGCGCACCCCCACCCTGCTGCTGACCTTCGCCGGGCGGGACGCCGCCGACGCCCACCGGTACCTGGCCGAGCGGGGCGTCAACGCCCCCGCCGGCTCCTTCTACGCGATCGAGGCCAGCCGCCACCTGGGGCTGGGTGACACCGGCGGACTGCGGGTCGGTCTGGCCCCCTACAGCGACGACGCCGATGTCGACCGGCTGCTCACCGGGCTGCGGGAGTGGCTGGCCGGCTGACCTCAGCCGTTCTCGGCGATGCGCCTGATCGCGGCGAGCGTGGCCGGGATGCCCTCGTGCGCGGCCTTCGTCCGGTTCTCGATCTGGGCCTGGGCCTGGTCGCCGTAGTTCTCCGCGAAGAAGGCCAGTCCGGCGGGGAGGAACTCCCAGGACTCGGTCAGCCGGGTGCCGCCCTCGACCGGCGTCATCGTGAACCCCCAGCGCACCAGCCTCCCGCCGACCAGCCAGGCGAACTCCCGGCCCCGCTCGGCGGCCACCACCTGGCTGCGGGTCTCCCAGGTGCGCCCGGGCACCTCGTTGCGCCCGGTGAACCAGTCGCCCACCTGCCCGGTGGCGCCCTCGTCCCACCAGCAGGCGGTGCAGACCGGGCTCCACTCGCCGGTGCGGGTCACGTCGGAGACCAGGTCGTAGAGCGCCTCCGGCGTGGCGCGGACGACGACGGAGTCGGAGTGGGCGTGGCTGTCCATGGGGTGTTTCTACTTGTGCTGCCGGCGGCTGCCGCCGTGCCAGTCCTCCTGCGCGCCGACCTCCCCCTCCTCGACGCCCAGCCCGCGCAGCTGGGGCAGCTCGCGCAGGCTGCGCTTCAGCTCCGCGAAGCCCGGGAAGCCGGCCAAGCCGACGACGTGGTCCCACAGCCGGACGGCGTCCTCCTCGGCGGGCAGCCGGCTGATCACCGGGCCGAAGAAGGCCAGCCCGTCCGGCGGCTGCACGTGCAGGATCGGCGTCCCGACGTCCCTGCCGGTCAGGGCCAGGGCCTCGTCGGTCTCCGCCTGCACGACGGCGTCGTACGAGGAGTCCTCCAACGCGTCGGCCAGCTCGACCGGCAGGCCGGCGCCCTCCAGCACCGGCGTCAGGTAGCCGCGGGTGCCCCGGTCGCCGTCCCGGGCCCCGGGGGCGGGTGCGGTGTCGAAGATCCGCTGGCCGAGCGCCTCGTACAGCGTGCCGACGGCGGCCCGGCCGTGCTCGTCACGGGTGCGGGCGGCCACCCGCAGCAGCCGCAGGCCGGCGGTGTGCCCGGCCTCGTACTCCGGCGGGAACTGGGCGTCGTAGTCGACGTGCGCGTTGACCAGCCGCAACGAGATGAACCGCCAGTCGACGGTGTAGTCGCGCTGGGACTGCACCAGCCGCACCCACCGGCTGGTCATCCAGGCGAAGGGGCACACCGGGTCGAAGTAGAAGTGCAGGTCGGCGTCGGCCATGGCCCGAGGCTGCCACGTCCTGGGGCCGATGGCGTGTCGGTGGGTGGGATGCGGAACTCCGGGGTACCAGGCGGACCATGTGCGGTGCCCCCCCCCGGTCGCCGCCCCACCCCGGACGACTGGAGCCCACCCATGGCCCGCAACACCCTGTCCCGTTCCCTGCACGACGTCGGTCTCGCGGCCTGGTTCGGCGGCACCCTCGCCAACGCCGTCGCCCTGAACGAGGCCGCCGCCGAAGCCGGCAGCGCCAAGGCCACCGGCGCGGTCGCCAACGCCGGCTGGAACCGGTGGACGCCGGTGAACGCCGCCGCGATCGGCGCCCACCTGATCGGCAGCGTCGGCCAGCTCCAGGCCAACAAGCAGCGCGTCGCCCAGCAGCAGGGCGCCGGCGCCATGTCCACCGTGAAGACGGTGCTCACCGCCGCGGCCCTGGGCGTCACCGCCTACAGCCGGGTGCTGGGCAAGGTCGTCGCCTCCAGTGGCGCCACCCCGTCGAGGCGGGGCACCAAGGCCTCGAAGCGGGCCCGCGCCGAGGTCGCCGTCGCCCAGGAGCGGCTCGACCAGCTCCAGTGGGTCGTCCCGGCGCTGACCGGCGCCCTGGTCGTGGTCAGCTCCTACGCGGGCGAGCAGCAGCGCCCGTCGGAGGTGCAGCGCGGCATCGCGCAGAAGGCCACCACCGTCTGAGCCACCGGCCGTGGCGCGGGTGCTGGTGTCCCGCGTCACGGCCTGCCACCCTCGCGAGGTGGCCGTTCCCGTTCCGCGTCTGCCGTGGTGGGCGCAGTCCCTGCTCGTCGGGCTCCTCTGCGCCCTCGCCGGGGTCGGCGCCGCGCTGCTCGTCAGCCACGACGACCTGGGCCGCGACCTGGCCCAGGCGCTGCTCAGCGGGCTGGTCGTGGGGTTCGCGGGTGGCCTGGGCACCGCCTGGAACGCCCGCCGGCAGGACGCCCGGTTCCGGGAGGCCACCGCCGGGCTCGGCGACGACGGGGCGCGTGCGGCCCACCGTGCGGTGCGCCGAGGGCCGGTACCGGGCGATCCGCGGGTGCGCGAGGCCGCCGTCCGGCTGCTCGACGTGCGGCTGGACGTGGCGACCCAGCATCCGGGGTTGAACTTGGCGTGCATCCTGCTGGTCGGCGGGTACGCGGCCGTCCAGGCGCTGACCCGCACGCCGTGGTGGTGGCTGGGTGTCCTGGTAGCTCTCGGGGCCGCGGTGTCCTGGTACCGGGAACCGGTGCGGCTGCGGCGGCGCCGGGCGGAGCTCACCGGCGACCCGGTGGCCGCCTGAGCGACGTCGTCCGGGCCGGTCAGGCCAGTACGGCGCGCGCCGCGCTGACGGCGTCCCGGCTGGCCTTGGCGCGGTAGAGCTCGGCGTCCGCGGAGGCCAGCAGGCCGCGCGGGTCGGCACCGGCCCCGACGGCCGCGGTGACGCCGAGTGACAGGCTGACCCCGGGACCGGCGAACCCCTCCGGCCACAGGTCGTGGGCCTCGGTCCGGAGCCGCTCGGCCAGCCGTACGGCGTGCACCAGATCGGCCCCGGGCAGCAGGAGGGCGAGCTCGTCACCGCCCAGGCGGGCCACCAGGTCACCGGCGCGCACCCGGCTGCGCAGCAGGCCGGCCACCGCCTGCAGCGCCGCGTCCCCGGCGGCGTGGCCGAACCGGTCGTTCACGTGCTTGAAGTGGTCGACGTCCAGCAGCACCACCGCCAGCCGCTCGCCGGTCTCCCGGGCCCGGGTGCAGCCGGCCGCCAGTTCGTCGTCCCAGCGGCGGCGGTTCGCCAGCCCGGTGAGCGGGTCCTCGTGGCTGAGCCGTTCCAGCCGGACCAGCAGCTGGTGGGTGCGGCGCTGCTCGGCGTCCAGGCGGACGCGGGTGGCCAGCTCCGCCGCCGCCAGCCGGGCGCGCCGCCAGTGGGCCAGCAGCGCGACCAGCGAGGTCAGCGCGACGTACACGACGACGGCCGCGGTGGTGCGGCCGCTCAGCTGCGCTGGGGCGGCGACCACCGCCAGCGCCAGCGCGGTCCAGGTGGTCGAGACCAGCGCGACGGTCCAGCCCAGCCCGACCGACAGCAGCACCCCGCTGCCGTGCAGGGCCAGGGAGAGGCCGAGCAGGTAGAACTCGACGTGGTCGACGACGGCCAGCATCCAGGCGGTGGTCAGCTGGACGACCGCGAGGCCGGCGAAGATCAGCGCGCCCGGCCGCAGCCGGCCCGCCGGGTGCGAGCGCAGCAGCGCCAGCGCGGTCCAGATGAGCACCGTGCCGACCGCCCGGACCGGCACCAGCGAATCGGCGACCGCGGGTTCCAGGACGAGGTCCAGCACGGTCCAGGCGGGGTAGCCGATCGCCGCGATCACGCCGACGAGAAGCCCGGAGGACCGGGCCTGGTCGAGCGCCTCCCGGCGCACCGCGACCCGGACGTCGTCCCGTCGCTGCCCGGCGACGTTGCTCGCGGGGGCGCTGCTGGTCACCCCGAGGTGATCGGCTCCGAGGAGCGACTGCTGGGGCTCCGCCGCGCCGTCGGCCACCCGGAGGGGGGAGGCCCCGGATCAGCGGCGCAGGGCGGGGAAGCCGGCGGCGAGCTGGTCGAACGCGCTCTGCAGCGAGGCCGCCAGGGTGATGCCGCCGTCGGCGAGCCACACCTCGAACGCCGTCGTCGCCGCTGCCCGGGTGCTGGTGGCGACCAGCCGGGGCAGCAGCGCGCCCGGCGTCGTCCCGCTGCGGCGGGCCACGTGCTCGGCCACCACCCGGTCGACCTCGGCATAGCGCAACTGCGAGTGCGCCTGCAGCGCCGGTTCGGTGAGGATCAGCCGCATCCGCTGCCGCAGCAGCGGCAGGTCGGCCTCGGCGTAGTCGTTGACCTCCACGTAGGCCGCGCAGATCGACGCCATCACCGGCTGCTCGCCGTCGGTGGCGGCCAGCCGCGCCTCCAGCCGTTCGACGTGGCCGGCGAAGTCGCCCCACACGGCGTCGGCCTTCGTGGCGAAGTAGCGGAAGAAGGTGCGCCGGCTGATCCCGGCGGCGTCGGCGACCTCATCGGTGGTGACCTGCTCGAACCCGGTGCCGGTGAACAGCTCCAGCGCGGCCTGCTCGATCCGGGCCCGCGTCAGGTCCCGCGCGTCCCCGACCACCGTCTCGACTCCTGTCCCGACCACTGGCCGCCATCCTCTCTCTTCCGCCGCACGGAAAGGGCCCCTCACCGCTCTTGTCCGTGGCACTGGGTGTCACCTAGCGTCGCCGGAGTCCACGTGACCCAGCTCACCCGGAGGCAATGGTGCCCGAGACCACGCAGCAGGACAGCCAGATCGACAACGCCGCGCCCGCCGAGGAGGCGCTCGTCGAGGAGTCCCTCGTCGAGGAGGTCTCCATCGACGGCATGTGCGGCGTCTACTGAGCCGACCGTGACCGCCCCAGCTCCGGCCGCAGCCGGATTCGACCCCGCACTCCCCTGGCGGCGGGCCCGGTCGGTCGCGTTGCGGCCGGAGCCGTTCGGCGCGCTGGTCTACCACTTCGGCAACCGCAAGCTGTCCTTCCTGAAGTCGAAGGCGCTGGTCCGGGTCGTGGAGTCCCTCGCCGACCACCCCGACGTCCCCGCCACGCTGGCGGCCTGTGACGTGCCCGAGGCCCAGCGCCCGGCCTACGTGAAGGCGCTCGCCGACCTCGCCCGGTCGCAGATGATCGAACCTCGTTCGGAGGGAACCCCCGCATGACCGCAGTGCTGCCGTCACGCCCCACCCACGACCGTCCCGTCGGCGGCCGGCTGGTCGACCAGTTCGAGTACGGCCTCGACGCCCCGATCTGCCTGACCTGGGAGCTCACCTACGCCTGCAACCTGGCGTGCGTGCACTGCCTGTCGTCCTCCGGACGGCGCGACCCCCGGGAGCTGTCCACCGCCGAGGCCGAGGCGGTCATCGACGAGCTGCAGCGGATGCAGGTCTTCTACGTCAACGTCGGCGGCGGCGAGCCGACCGTCCGGCCGGACTTCTGGCACCTGCTCGACTACGCCATCGGGCACGACGTCGGGGTCAAGTTCTCCACCAACGGCGTGAAGCTGGACAAGACCCGCGCGGCGCAGCTGGCCCGCACCGACTACGTCGACGTGCAGATCTCCCTGGACGGCGCCACGGCCGAGGTCAACGACCGGGTCCGCGGGGCCGGCTCGTTCGCCACCGCCACCCGGGCGCTGGAGAACCTGGCCGAGGCCGGGATGAAGGACTTCAAGGTCTCGGTCGTCGTCACCCGGGAGAACGCCGGGCAGCTGGATGAGTTCAAGGCGCTCACCGACTCCTACGGCGCCCAGCTGCGGATCACCCGGCTGCGACCGTCCGGCCGCGGGGCCGACGTCTGGGACCAGCTGCACCCCACGATGGCCCAGCAGAAGGACCTCTACTCCTGGCTGCTGGCCAACGGCGACAACGTGCTCACCGGCGACTCGTTCTTCCACCTCTCCGCGTTCGGTGAGGCCCTGCCCGGGCTGAACCTGTGCGGCGCGGGCCGGGTCGTCTGCCTGATCGACCCGGTCGGGGACGTCTATGCCTGCCCGTTCGCCATCCACGAGAACTTCCTCGCCGGCAACGTGCGCAGCGAGGGCGGCTTCCAGCGGGTCTGGCAGACCTCGGACCTCTTCACCGAGCTGCGCAGCCCGCAGACCGGCGGCGCGTGCACCAAGTGCGCCCACTTCGACGCCTGCCGCGGTGGGTGCATGGCGGCGAAGTTCTTCACCGGGCTGCCGCTGGACGGCCCCGACCCGGAGTGCGTGCAGGGCTACGGGGAGAGCGCCCTGGCGGCCCGGGACCTCGAGCTGGTCACGCCCAAGAGCCACCTGGACCACTCGCACAAGGGCCCGGTGCGCGGCCAGCCCACCCTGCTGGGCATGCCGAGCATCCCGGCGAAGATCTGCGACGAGTCACCCCTGGCCGGGCTGCAGCTGGGCTGACCGGGGCTCAGCCGGGCAGGCGGACCTCGACGTCCGCCTGCCCGGCTGCGGGCAGCTCGAACGCCGCCGTCGTGCCGGCGGCGGTCAGCTCGTAGCCGCCGAGGAAGCCGCGCACCGGCACCCGACCGGCGTCGTCGGTGCGCAGCGCCGTCGGCGCCAGCCACCACTCGCCCTTCACCAGGCCGTGCAGCGCGTCGTAGGCCGGCTTCGGCGACCCGTCGGCGCGGACGAACCCGACCGGCGCGCCCAGCCACGCACCGGCGTCGGACAGACCCCAGTAGGTCACCGACTGCACCGACGGGTGCGACAGCAGCGTCCGGTAGTGCCGCACCACCTCGTCGGCCTGCCGCGCCTCGCCGTCCGGCGTGGACGGCCACTCGTCGACCTGCCAGTCGTTGAGGTCCTCGATCTCCGGCGGCATCAGGTCGCCGGACAGCAGCGTGCTCTCGGTGAAGTGGATCGGCAGGCCGTAGCGGGCGAACCGCTCCAGCGTCTCCAGGGTGCGCTCCTCGCCCCAGTACCCCTGGTGCATGTGGCTCTGCAGCCCCAGCGCGTCGACCTGCACCCCCGCTTCCAGCACGCCCTCGATCAGGCACTCGTAGGCGGTGGACATGTCGAAGTCGTTGAGCAGCAGCGTCGCCGACGGGTTCGCCGCCCGCGCCTCCTCGAAGGCCAGCCGGATCACCCCGATCCGGCCCAGGTCGCGGGCCAGCCGGGTGAGCCCGTTGTCGTACTTGTCGAACACCGGCATGATCACGACCTCGTTGATCGCGTCCCAGGTGTCCACCACCCCGGCCAGGCCGGCGACCTCGCGCCGGATCCGGCCGCGCAGCTCCGCCTCGATCTCGGCGTTCGACATGCCGAGCAGCCAGTCCGGCGCCAGCGTGTGCCAGGCCAGCGGGTGGCCCTTCACCGCCGCACCGCGGGCGCGGAACCACTCCGCGGTCCGCCGCAGCCGCTCGGTGTCCGGCCGCCCGCGCTGCGGCTCGAAGTCGCCCCAGTAGAACGGCAGCGTCGCCGTGTCGAACAGCGCGAACCAACGGTCGGCCAGCTCCTGCGCCTGCCCGGGGTCCGCGGCCGCGCCGAACACCGAGCCCGGGCCACCCGCCGTCCCCAGTTCGCCGTTGGCCAGCGGGATGAAGTCGAAGCCGATGCAGCCGAACCCGAAGGCGTGCCGCGTCTGGGCGACGGTCACCTCCGCACCGGCCAGCGGCCGGCCGTCGGCGCCTCGGACGGTCACGGTGGTGTCGGCGACCCGGTGGGCCAGCGCCGGGTCGACGGGGTACGTGCGGTCGGCGAAGGAGCGGAGGGGTGCAGCCGGCATCGGTGCGGCCTTCCTGTCAGGGGGCGGTCGCGCCCATCGTCCCCAGCCGCGCCGCGCCCGGCACCTGCGGTCTGGCAGGGTGCCCGCCGTGGACGGACAGCGACTGGCCGGTGCGACCTGGCCGGAGATCGGGTCGCGACCGCTGGTCGTCGTCCCGCTGGGGTCGGTGGAGCAGCACGGCCGGCACCTGCCGCTCGGCACCGACACCGTGGTCGCCCGCACGGTCGCGGAGGCCGCCGTCCCCGACCTGGACGGCGCGTGGTTGGCCCCGGAGCTGGGCTACGGGGCGAGCGGGGAGCACGAGGGCTTCCCCGGCACCATCTCGCTCGGCACCGAGGCGCTCACCGCGCTGCTGACCGAGTACGGCCGCTCGGCCGGGCGGTGGGCCGGCCGGGTGCTGGTGGTCAACGGGCACGGCGGCAACCTGGACGCGCTGCGCACGGCGGTGCCGCTTCTGCGCACCGAGGGGCGGGACGTCGCGTGGTTCCCCTGCGGGGTCGCCGGCGGGGACGCGCACGCGGGGCGTACCGAGACGTCACTGATGTTGCACGTGGAACCGGATGAGGTGGACGAGGCGCTCGCCGCGCCGGGGGTGACGACGCCGATCGCCGAGCTGCTGCCCCGGCTGCGCGCCGAAGGGGTGCGCGGGGTGAGCCCGGACGGCGTCCTGGGTGACCCGACCGGCGCATCGGCGGCGGAGGGCGCCGAGCTGCTGGCGGGGATCGTGCGGCGGTTGGTCGCCGCCGTCACCCGCTGGGACGTCGACGCCACGGGCCGGCTCCGCGGCTGACCCCCGACGCCGAAATGGCCGTTCTGGCGCCCGGGACGGACGCCAGAACGGCCATGTGTGCGGCGAGAGGGGTCAGCTGAGCGCGTCGGCGAACAGCGGGACGGCGTTCTCCAGCGCGTACCGCGTGGCCAGCGGCGTGCCGATCGAGAAGGCGCTGGTCAGCGTGGTGTCGTCGAGCACGACCGCGCGGCCGTCCTGCACCGACGGGACCGCCTGGAACAGCGGGTCGTCGGTGATCTCGCTGGCCTCGATGAAGATCGGGAACATCACCGTGAGGTCGGCGTCGAGCAGGGGCAGCTGCTCGCTGCTCAGCGAGATGGAGAAGCCGTCGGTGGCCAGCTCCTGGACCGCCGGCGAGTTGGTGAAGCCCAGCCGCTCCATGAAGTCCACCCGGGTGTCGCCCTGCACGTAGGCGCCGTAGCCCTCGGCGGTGCGGGTGCCCACGACCACCGACTTCCCGTCGAACTCGGGGTGGGCGGCGGCCGCGTCGGTGAACGCCTGGTCGACCTCGGCCTGCAGCTCGGCGGCCTCCTCGCTCCTGCCGAGCGCGGCGCCGATCATCTCCAGCTGCTCCTCCGAGCTGGTCAGGTAGGCATCGGCCCCCTCGGGCACCCCGACGGTCGTGGCGATGGCGCTGAGCGACTCGTAGCGAGCGGGATCGCCGCTGGACTTCGTGTCCAGGATCAGGTCCGGCTGGAGGGCGGCGATCGCCTCGTAGCTGGGCTCCATCGTCTCGATGATCTCCGGGGCCTCGTCGTAGCGGCCCTCGGCCCAGGGGCCGACGCCCTCGCCGCCGAAGCCGAGCCAGTCGCTCGCGCCCACCGGCTGCACACCCAGCGCCAGCGCCGTCTCGGCGTCGCCCCAGCCGAGCGCCACGACCCGGGTCGGCTCCTCCTCGATCTGCACGTCCCCGAAGGCGGTGCTGACGGTCACCGGGAAGGCGCCGGAGGAGCTGTTCGACGGCGCGCCACCCCCGGCGCCGGTCTCCTCGCCGCCGGAGTCGGAGCCGCAGCTGGTGACGACGAGCGCGGCGGCCAGCAGGGCGGCGCCGCGGAGGACGGTGCGGGACATGCGGTGCTCCTTCGGGTGGTCAGGTGAGCCTCACCTAAGCACACCGGGATCACGGACCGGTCACCGTCGCCGCGCGGCCGACCGGCGAAGTCACTGGCCGACGACGTACCGGAACCGCCAGACTGCCGCGGTGCTGCTGACCCTGTCGACCACCCACGAGCCCGCCACCGACCTGGGCTTCCTGCTGCACAAGAACCCCGCCCGGGCGCAGCAGATCGAGGTGTCCACCGGGGTTGCGCACGTCTTCTACCCGGAGGCGACCGAGCAGCGCTGCACCGTCGCGCTGCTGCTGGAGGTCGACCCGATCGGGCTGGTCCGCGGCGCGCGTGGCACCGCCGCCGAGGGCTTCAGCCTCGGCCAGTACGTCAACGACCGGCCCTACGCCGCCTCCAGCCTGCTCGCGGTCGCCCTGGGCAAGGCATTCGCCAGCGCGCGCCGGGGCACCAGCAAGGAGCGGCCGGACCTGGTCGGGCAGCCGCTGCCGCTGGAGGTGCACCTGCCGGCGCTGTCCTGCCGGGGTGGCGCCGAGCTGGCCGAGCGCTTCTTCGCCCCGCTGGGCTGGACCGTGCAGGCCACCCCGCTGCCGCTGGACGAGCAGTTCCCGGAGTGGGGCGACTCCCGGCTGGTCGACCTGCGGCTGACCGGCACGCTGCGGCTGGCCGACGCCGTCAACCACCTCTACGTCGCCCTGCCGGTGCTCGACGACGCCAAGCACTACTGGGTCAGCACCGACGAGATCGACAAGCTGCTGCGCGCCGGGGAGGGCTGGCTCGCCGGCCACCCGGAGCGCGAGCTGATCACCGCCCGCTACCTGGCACACCGCCGCGCCCTGGCCGGCCAGGCCCTCGCCCGGCTCGCCGAGGTCGACGACGCGGACGCCGAGGCGTTCGACGACGCGGTGGCCCCAGACGCGGTGGCCCCAGACGCGGTGGCCCCAGACGTGGTGGCCCCGGTGGACGACGCGCCTGCCGACCGGCCCACCCCGCTGGCGCAGCTGCGGGCCGGCGCGGTGCTCGCGGCGCTGCGCGCAGCCGGCGCCAACCGGGTCGTGGACCTGGGCTGCGGCAGCGGCGCGCTGCTCCCGGCACTGCTCGGTGAGCCCTCGTTCACCGAGGTCGTCGGCGTCGACGTCAGCGCCCGCGCGCTGCAGGTCGCCGCCCGGCGACTCCACCTGGACCGGCTGCCCGACCGCCAGCGGGCCCGGCTCACCCTGCTGCAGAGCGCGCTCACCTACCGCGACGCGCGGCTGGCCGGCTACGACGCCGCCGTGCTCATGGAGGTGGTCGAGCACCTCGACCCCGACCGGCTGCCCGCCCTGGAGGACGCCGTCTTCGCCGCGGCCGCGCCGGCGACCGTCGTCGTCACCACGCCGAACGTCGAGCACAACGTGCGCTGGCCCGCGCTGGCCGCCGGCGGGTTCCGGCACCGCGACCACCGCTTCGAGTGGACCCGGGCGGAGTTCGCCGCCTGGGCGGAGGGCGTCGCGGAGCGGAACGGCTACACCGTGCGGCTGCTCGGTGTCGGCGAGGACGACCCCGAGGCCGGCCCGCCCACCCAGCTGGCGGTCTTCCGCCGGGGCGCCGCGGCGGAGGTGGCGGCATGACCGAGCTCGCCGTCCCGGACCTGGCGCTCGTCATGCTCATCGGTGCCTCCGGCTCGGGCAAGTCCACCTTCGCCCGGGCCCACTTCCGCCCCACCCAGGTGCTCTCCAGCGACGTCTGCCGTGGCCTGGTCGCCGACGACGAGGACGACCAGGCGGCCACCCCGGACGCCTTCGCGGTGCTGCACTTCATCGCCGCGACCCGGCTCCGGGCCGGGCGGCTCACCGTCGTCGACGCGACCAACGTCAAGCGGGAGGACCGTGCCTCGCTGGTGCAGCTGGCCCGCGACCACGACGTCCTGCCGGTGGCGATCGTGCTCGACCTGCCCGAGGGCGTCTGCCAGGAGCGCAACGCCGCCCGCACCGACCGCGACCTCGACCCGGGTGTGGTCCGCCGGCAGCGCGCCGAGCTCCGCCGGGGTCTGCGGGGGCTGTCCCGGGAGGGCTTCCGCAAGGTGCACCGGCTCTCCTCCGTGAGCGACGTCGACCAGGCGGTGGTCACCTGGGAGAAGCAGTACAACGACAAGCGGGAGCTCACCGGCCCGTTCGACGTCGTCGGCGACGTGCACGGCTGCCGGGCGGAGCTGGAGCAGCTGCTCACCGCGCTCGGCTGGCAGCTGAACCGGGACGACGCCGGGCGCCCGGTCGGGGCGCACCACCCCGAGGGCCGGACGGCGGTCTTCCTCGGCGACCTGGTCGACCGCGGGCCCGACTCCCCGGGCGTGCTGCGCCTGGTGATGGGCATGGTCCGCGCCGGCACCGCGCTGTGCGTGCCCGGCAACCACGAGAACAAGCTGGTCAAGGCGCTGCGCGGCCGGGACGTGCAGCTCACCCACGGCCTGGCCGAGACGCTGCAGCAGCTCTCCGCGGAGAGCGCGGAGTTCCGCGCCGAGGTCGAGGCCTTCTGCGACGGGCTGGTCAGCCACCTCGTGCTCGCCGGCGGCGCGCTGGTCGTCGCGCACGCCGGGCTGCCGGAGAAGCTGCAGGGCCGCTCCAGCGGCCGGGTGCGCAGCTTCGCGCTGTACGGCGACACCACCGGGGAGACCGACGAGTTCGGCCTGCCGGTGCGCTACCCCTGGGCCCAGGACTACCGCGGCCGGGCGACGGTGCTCTACGGCCACACCCCGGTGCCCGAGCCGGAGTGGGTCAACAACACGATGTGCCTGGACACCGGCTGCGTGTTCGGCGGGCGGCTCACCGCGCTGCGGTACCCCGAGCGCGAGCTGGTCGGGGTGCCCGCGCAGCGCACCTGGTACGAGCCCGCCCGCCCCTTCCTGACCGTCGACGAGACTCCGACGCCGACCCGGCCGGACGCGGTCCTGGACGTCGCCGACGTGCTGGGCAAGCGGGTGGTGGAGACCGGGCTCTCCGGGCGGGTGACCGTGCGGGAGGAGAACGCGGCCGCCGCGATCGAGGTGATGAGCCGCTTCGCGCTCGCACCGCAGCAGCTGGCGTACCTGCCGCCGACGATGAGCCCGGTGGCCACCTCCGCGCGGGAGGACCTGCTGGAGCACCCCGCCGAGGCGTTCTCCTACTACCGCGGCGAGGGCGTGGACCGGGTGGTCTGCCAGGAGAAGCACATGGGCTCCCGGGCGGTGGCGTTGGTCCGCCGCGCCGACGCCGACGGCGACCCGGCGCGGCCGGTCACCGAGCGCGGGGCGCTGTACACCCGCACCGGGCGGTCGTTCTTCGGTGCGGAGCTGACCGCGGCCTTCCTGGCCCGGCTCGCGACGGCGGCGCGGACGGCCGGGCTCTTCGACGAGCTGGGCAGCGACTGGCTGCTGCTCGACGGCGAGCTGCTGCCCTGGTCGGCCAAGGCCGGGGAGCTGGTCCGCGGCCAGTACGCACCGGTCGGCACCGCGGCCCGCGCCGCGCTGCCGGTGGCCGAGGCGGTGCTCGCCCAGGCGGCCGACCGGGGTCAGGACGTCGGTGCGCTGCTGGCCCGCCAGCGCTCCCGCCGAGCCGACGCCGAGGCGTTCACCGCCGCCTACCGGCGCTACTGCTGGCCCACCGACGGGCTCACCGGCACCGCGTTCGCCCCGTTCCAGCTGCTCGCCGCCGCCGGGGCGACCTTCCACGACCGCCCGCACGCCGAGCACCTCGCCGTCGCCGACCGGCTGGCCGCCGCCGACCCGGAGCTGCTGCGGAGCACCACGCACCGGTTCGTCGACGTCACCGACCCGGCGCAGGAGGAGGCCGCCACCGCCTGGTGGACGGAGTTCACCGCCGGCGGGGGCGAGGGCATGGTGGTCAAGCCGGCCGGCAACCTCACCCGCGGACGCCGCGGGGTGGTGCAGCCCGGGCTCAAGGTGCGCGGCCGGGAGTACCTGCGGCTGGTCTACGGCCCCGAGTACACCGAGCCGGCGAACCTGGCCCGGCTGCGCGAACGCAACCTGGGCCGCAAGCGCGGGCTGGCGCTGCGGGAGTACGGGCTGGGGCAGGAGGGCCTGGAGCGGCTGGCCCGCGGGGAGCCGCTGTGGCGGGTGCACGAGTGCGTGTTCGCCGTCCTGGCGCTGGAGTCCGAACCCGTCGACCCCCGGCTCTGAGGCGGCTCGACCCGGGCCAGCGAGAGGGAACAGTCGGGTGCGGACGCCGGTTGTACCGGGCAGTCGCGATCAGCCCGCCCCGCCTGGGGGCGGACGTCCC
This sequence comes from Modestobacter sp. SYSU DS0875, assembly GCF_054050915.1. Lineage (NCBI taxonomy): Bacteria > Bacillati > Actinomycetota > Actinomycetes > Geodermatophilales > Geodermatophilaceae > Modestobacter > Modestobacter sp. SYSU DS0875. The sequence continues at coordinate 104,178 of NZ_JBJHAH010000014.1, forward strand.
GCGCAGACCGAGAGGACCCACCATGCGCAACGGCATCCACCCCGAGTACCGGACCGTCGTCTTCCAGGACACGTCGACCGGCGCCACCTTCCGCACCCGCTCGACGATCGCCACCGAGCGCACCGTCGAGCTGGACGGCGAGACCCTGCCCGTGGTCCCGGTCGAGATCAGCGCCTCCTCGCACCCCTTCTGGACCGGCAACCAGCGCGTGCTGGACACCGCCGGGCGGGTCGAGAAGTTCAACCAGCGGTACGGCGCCCGCACCCGCGGCTGACCACCCCGTTCTCCCGACGCCCCCGTCGGCCCTCCCGGGCCGGCGGGGGCGTCGTCGTGTGAGCGGCCCCACTACGGTGCCGGGCGTGCTGACGACGCCGTCTCCACCCGAGGAACCGCTGCCCACCGGGCTGGTCGTCCGGCTGGACCCCGCCGTCCAGCGCCGGGAGGACGGCGCGGTGCTGGTCGGCGGCTCCCCGCTGCGCCAGCTGCGGCTGGCCCCCGCTGCCCGCGCGATGCTGGACGGCGACCGGCTGACCGTCACCGACCGGCGCCGCGCCACCCTCGCCGGCCGGCTGGTCGACACCGGGCTCGCCCACCCGGAGGTCGAGCCCGCGTCCACCGGCGACGTCACCGTCGTCGTCCCGGTCAAGGACCGCACCGACGGGCTCACCCGGCTGCTCACCGCACTGCGCGCCGACCCCGGCACGGCGCGCTGCCCGGTGGTCGTGGTGGACGACGGCTCCGCCGACCCGGCCGCGGTGGCCGCCGTCGCGGCCGGCGCCCGGCTGGTGCGGCACGAGCAGGCCCGCGGCCCGGCCGCCGCCCGCAACGCCGGGTTCCGCGTGGCCGCCACGCCGCTGGTGGCGTTCATCGACTCCGACTGCGTGCCCGAGCCGGGCTGGCTGGGGCACCTGGCCGGGCACCTGGGCGCCGACCCCCGGCTGGCGCTGGCCGCGCCCCGGATCACCGCGCTGCCGGTGCAGGCGGAGGGCTGGGTGGCCCGGTACGAGGCGCTGTCCAGCGCGCTGGACATGGGGGAGCGGACGGCCCTGGTGCACCCGCGCAGCGCCGTCCCCTACGTGCCCAGCGCCGCCCTGCTGGCCCGGCGGTCGGCGCTGGGGAACGGCTTCGACGAGTCGATGCAGGTCGCGGAGGACGTCGACCTGGTGTGGCGGCTCATCGGCGCGGGCTGGCGGGTCCGCTACGAGCCGGCCGCACGGGTGGCGCACGAGCACCGGGTGGACCCGCGGGACTTCCTCACCCGGCGGGCCTTCTACGGCAGCGGCGCGGCCCTGTTGGCGCAGCGGCACGGGCCGCTCGTCGCGCCGGTGGTCCTCTCGCCCTGGTCGGGGGCGGCCTGGACGCTGGCGCTCACCGGTCGGCCCGCCGGGGTGCTCGCCGCCGCCGCGGTGCTCGCCGAGGCGTCCCGCCGCCTGGCCGGCCGGGTGGCCGTGCCCGGCCGGCGGCCGCCGTACCGGTGGGCGGCCGGGCTGGTGCTGCGCGGGACGGCGGGGGCCGGCCGGATGCTGGCCCGCTCGGTGACGCGGCACCACTGGCCGCTCGCGCTGGCCGCCGCGGTGGTCTCCCGCCGGGCGCGGGCGCTGGTGCTCGCGGTGCTGGCCGGGGACGCCGTCGCCGCCTGGTGGCCGCGCCGGGCGGAGGTCGACCTGCCCGCCTTCGCCGCAGGACGCCGGCTGGAGGACCTCGCCTACGGCGCCGGGTTGTGGACCGGTGCCTGGCGCGCCCGGGACGCCACCGCGCTGCTCCCGGTCGCGCCACCGCCGGTCGCCGGCTGACACGCCCGGGTGACGTTTCGGTGAACAACCACTCGGCGTACGGAAGGGGTGGAACAAGCCGGTGGGGCCCGGCCTTGGAGAGCGCGAGAGTGCGGTGACCAGCGTCGGCCCCGCAGGACGACCGACCAAACGGGGAGCACCGCTTGAGCACCACCCGGGACACCAGCACCCAGGAGACCGCCGCCGCGACGCGCGCCACCGGTGCGCGGGCGCACCGCGAACCGGAGCCCGCGCCGCCGGGCCAGGCGCGCACCGCGCTGGTGCTGGGCGCGTTCGTCGCGCTCGGCCCGCTGACCATCGACATGTACCTGCCGGCCCTGCCGACCATCACCGAGGACCTGCAGACCACCTCGGCGACGGTGCAGCTCACCCTCACCGGCACCCTCGTCGGCCTCGCGCTGGGGCAGCTGGTGCTCGGCCCGCTGGCCGACGCGCTGGGCCGCCGGCGCCCGCTGCTGGCCGGCACCGCCGTGCACGTGCTGGCCTCGCTGCTGGTGCTCGTCGCCCCGAACGTCGCCGTCCTCGGTGCGCTGCGCTTCTTCCAGGGGGTCGGTGCCGCGGCCGGTGCGGTGATCGCGATCGCCGTCGTCCGGGACATGTTCACCGGCCGGGCGGCCGCGACCATGCTCTCCCGGTTGTTCCTGGTGATCGGCGCCGCACCGGTGCTCGCCCCCACCATCGGCGGGGAGGTGCTCCGGTTCACCTCCTGGCGCGGGGTGTTCGTGGTCCTCGCCGTCTACGGCGCGCTGCTGGTGGCGATGGGCTGGTTCGCCCTGCGGGAGACCCTCCCGCCGGAGCGCCGGCGCAGCAACGGCGTCGTCGGCACGCTGCGCGGCTACCGGGCACTGTTGCGCGACCGGACCTACGTCGGCCTGGTGCTCGTCGCCGGCCTGACCATGGCCGGCCTGTTCGCCTACGTCTCCGGCTCGTCGTTCGTCTACCAGCGCGACTTCGGCCTCAGCGAGCAGCAGTTCGGGCTGTTCTTCGGCTTCGGCGCGTTCTTCCTCATCGGCGCGACCCAGTTCAACCCGGTGCTGCTGCGGCGGTTCGGCCCGGCGCAGATCCTGGTGAGCGCCACGATCGCCGGCGCGGTGGCCGGTGCGGTCCTGCTCCTGCTGGCGGCCACCGGGTTCGGTGGGCTGTTCGGCGTCGCCGTCCCGCTGTGGGCCGTGCTCGCCGCCTGCGGCCTGGCGCTGCCCAACGCCCCGGCGCTGGCGCTGTCCCGGCACGGCGAGGCCGCCGGCACCGCCGCCGCGCTCCTGGGCGCGGTGCAGTTCGGCGTCGGCGCCGCCGTCTCCCCGCTGGTGGGCCTGCTCGGCAACGACGCGGTCGCCATGGGCACGGTGATCGTCGGCTCGCTGGTGCTGGCACTGGTCGTGCTGTTCACCGTGGTCCGGCCGTGGCGGCTGACCGACGTCGACCCCGCGGACGCCCCGGCCGCGGCCCACTGAGCGAGCTCAGCCGATGACCACCGGGGCCGAGGTGCCGACCTGGTACAGCCGGGCCGTCCCGGTGCTCGGGCTGAGGGTCTCCTCCTCCAGCCAGAACACGTAGGGCACGCCGGGAGTCAGGCCGGCCAGCACGACGGCCTGCTCCTGGCAGCCCTCGGCTGCGGGGACCACCTGCCGTACCGGGTCGGCCTGCTCGCCCGGGACGAGCTGCTGGCTCACCGCGGACACCCGGTACGACAGGACCTCGGCCCGGCCGGCGGTCATCCAGCTCACCGTGGCCGAGCCCGGCCCGGGGACGACGCCGGGGGTCATCCGCCGCGGCGCGGAGAAACCGCCGCAGGGGTCGGGGCGGGGCGTGAGCACCGGCGGCTTCCCCACGTTCGCGTTGGGCACCACGACGATCCGGTGCGGCCGCGGGGGCTGGGGGACGACGAGCCCGGTGTCCGCCTGCCGCGCGGCCGCCGAGCCGGCGTGCGCCAGCCCCTCGCTGGTCACCGCCGCGGTGAACGGGTCGGTGCCCACCGGGCTGTTCACGCTGAGCTGCGCGCCCACCGCCACGCCGCGGCTGGCCGTGCTGACCTCCAGCACCGCCGGCGCCACCTGGGTGCCGGCGACCAGCAGCCCGCCGGCGACGGCCAGCGTGGGCACCAGCCACCGCTGCGGGCGGCGCGCCCGGCGGCGCGTGCGGCGCTTGCTGGTGGTGGTGCGATTCGCGGTGGTCCTGCGGGCTCCGGCCATCGCCGCCTCTCCTCGGGTCCTCCGGGGAGTCTCGGCAGGACGGCGCCGGGCTCGCGCCGAAACGGGGAGGCGCGTCCCACACCGCGGCCGGGAATGCCGGGACGGCGGAACGTCCTTGGCACCGGCTGTGAGCGCAGCGCCGACGAGCACGACGACCCCGACCACCACCCGGGACCCGGAGCTGCCCTCGGCGCGGGCCGCCACGCTGGCGATCGGGGCCCTGGGGCTGGGCGGCTTCGCCATCGGCACCACCGAGTTCGTCACCATGGGCCTGCTGCCCGACATCGCCGTCGGCACCGGGGTCACCATCCCCGAAGCCGGGCACTACATCTCCGCCTACGCGCTCGGCGTCGTGATCGGCGCGCCGGTGCTCGCCGCGCTGGGCGCCCGGCTGCCGCGCCGGGCGCTCGCCGTCGGCCTGATGGTCGCCTTCCTGGTGGGCAACGCGCTCACCGCGCTGGCCCCCGGCTACCCGACGCTCCTGCTGGCCCGCTTCGTCGGCGGCCTGCCGCACGGGGCGTACTTCGGGGCCGCCTCGCTCATCGCCGCCTCCCTGGTCGCCCCGCACCTGCGCGGCCGCGCGGTCAGCTCGGTGATGCTGGGGCTCGCCGCGGCCAACGTCGCCGGCGTGCCCGCGGGCACCTGGCTGGGCCAGCACCTCGGCTGGCGGTCGGCCTACTGGGCGGTCGTGGCCATCGCGGTGGTCACCGTCGCGGCCATCCTGCTGGTCGTGCCCTCGTCCCCGGGCCGCCGGGACGCGTCCATGCGCGCCGAGCTCGGCGCGCTGCGCCGCCCGCAGGTGCTGCTCACCCTGGGCCTGGCCACCGTCGGCTTCGGCGGACTGTTCGCCATGTACAGCTACATCGCGCCCACCGTCACCGACGTCGCCGGGATGTCGGCCGGCTTCGTGCCGGTGGTGCTGCTGGCCTTTGGCGTCGGCGGCCTGCTCGGGACGGCGCTGGGTGGCCGGCTGGCCGACCGGGCGCTGTTCCCCTCCCTGATCGGGGCCACCCTGTCCACCGGCGCGCTGCTGGCGCTCATGCTGGTCGGGTCGCTGCACGCCGCCACGCTCATCGCCAACGTCTTCCTGGTCGCCGCCTCGGCCTCGACGATGGTGGTGCTGCTCCAGCTGCGGCTGATGGAGGTCGCCGGCGACGCGCAGATGCTCGGCGCCGCACTCAACCACTCCGCGCTCAACGCGGCCAACGCCCTCGGCGCCTGGCTCGGCGGCCTGGTCATCGCCGCCGGCTGGGGCTACCGCGCCCCCAGCGGTGTCGGCGCCGGGCTGGCCGTCCTGGGCCTGGGCTTCCTGCTCGCCTCCGCGCTGCTGCGCCGCCGGGAGCTCGCCGCCCGCTGACCGGCGTCCTGGGCTGGCCTTCTCCGGCCCTGCGCTGACACACTCTGCTCCGCACCGGCTGTGACGCCGGACACACCTGCCACGCAACGGAGCGGAGGACTCGGTGACCCAGATCAACGTGCGGGTCGACGGGGTGTCCTACACGGACGACGTCGAACCACGGACCCTGCTCGTCCACCACCTGCGGGAGCAACTGGGCAAGGTCGGCACCGTCGTCGGCTGCGACACCAGCAACTGCGGCGCCTGCACCGTCCACCTCGACGGGCACGCGGTGAAGTCCTGCACCGTCTTCGCCGTCCAGGCCGACGGCTGCGAGGTCACCACCGTCGAGGGGCTCGCCGACGGCGCCACGCTGCACCCGGTCCAGCGGGCCTTCACCGAGATGCACGGCCTGCAGTGCGGCTTCTGCACGCCGGGGATGATCATGGCCTCGATCGACCTGCTGCAGGACAACCCCGACCCGACCGACGACGAGGTCCGGGAGGGCATCGAGGGCAACCTCTGCCGCTGCACCGGCTACCAGAACATCGTCCGGGCCGTGCGCGCTGCGGCGGCGGAGATGCGGGCGGAGAACGCGCACGTCGTGCCCGCCGAGGTGGACACCGCGGCCGCCGACCACGTGGTGGTGCAGGCATGACCGTCACCGAGGAGCCCGGCGCCCCCGCCCCCGAGGTCGGGCAGGCGCGACGGCGCAAGGAGGACGCCCGGCTGATCACCGGGCGCACGCAGTGGACCGACAACCTGGTGCTCCCGGGGATGCTGCACCTGGCGGTGCTGCGCAGCCCGATGGCGCACGCCCGGATCACCGCCGTCGACGTCGCCGCCGCCCGGGAGCGGCCCGGCGTCGTCGCCGTCTACACCGGCCGTGACCTGGCCGACGAGCAGGGCTCGCTGCCGTGCGCCTGGCCGGTCACCCCGGACATGGTCAACCCCGGGCACCCCTCGATCGCCGTCGACCGGGTCAACCACGTCGGGGAGGCGGTGGCGGTCGTCGTCGCCCGCAGCCGGACGGCGGCCGCGGACGCGCTCGAGGCGATCGAGATCGACTACGAGCCGCTGCCGGTGGTGCTCGACATGGAGCAGGCCGTGCAGGACGGCGCCCCGCTGGTGCACGAGCACACGACGTCCAACACCAGCTACCACTTCGTCTTCGACGCCGGCGAGGCCGGCACCGGCGCGGACACCGAAGGTGCCTTCGCCGACGCCGAGGTGGTGGTCAGCCGCCGGTTCGTGCAGCAGCGGCTGATCCCGGCGTTCATGGAGCCGCGTTCGGTCGTCGTCCAGCCGCTCGGCGACAACTACACGATGTGGTCGGCCACCCAGGTGCCGCACATCCTGCGGGTGATGGCCGCGATGGTCACCGGCATCCCCGAGCACAAGCTGCGGGTGATCGCCCCCGACGTCGGCGGCGGGTTCGGCGGGAAGCTGCAGGTCAACCCGGAGGAGATCCTCTGCCTGCTGATCGCCCGCCGGCTGGGCAAACCGGTCAAGTGGACCGAGACCCGCAGCGAGTCGCTGATGACCGCTCACCACGGCCGCGACCAGGTGCAGTTCATCGACATCGCCGCCGACCGCGACGGCAACGTGCGGGGGCTGCGCTGCCGGATCCTCGCCGACATGGGCGCCTACCTGCGGCTGATCACCCCCGGCGTGCCGGTGCTGGGCGCGTTCATGTTCCCCGGCATCTACCGCTTCCCGGCCTACCGGTTCGAGTGCGACGGCGTCTTCACCAACAAGGTGCCCACCGACGCCTACCGCGGCGCCGGGCGGCCGGAGGCCACCTTCGCCATCGAGCGGATCATGGACGAGCTCGCCGTCGAGCTGGACATGGACCCGCTGGAGCTGCGCCGGAAGAACTGGATCGACAGCTTCCCGTTCACCACCGTCGCCGGGCTGGAGTACGACTCGGGCGACTACGCCACCGCCACCCAGCAGGCGCTGGAGCTGATCGGCTACGACGAGCTGCGCGCCGAGCAACGCCGCCGCCGGGAGTCCGGCGACCCGGTGCAGCTGGGCATCGGGTTCTCCACCTTCACCGAGATGTGCGGCCTGGCGCCCTCCCGGGTGCTCGGCTCGCTGGCCTACGGGGCGGGCGGCTGGGAGTCGGCGTCCATCCGGATGCTGCCCACCGGCAAGGTCGAGGTGGTCACCGGCTCGACCCCGCACGGCCAGGGCCACGAGACGGCGTGGAGCCAGATCGTCGCCGACTCCCTCGGGGTGCCCTTCGAGGACGTCGAGGTGCTCCACGGGGACACCTCGGTCTCCCCCCGGGGGATGGACACCTACGGCTCACGCTCCCTGGTCGTCGGCGGCACCGCGGTGGTCAAGGCGGCGGAGAAGGTGGTCGCCAAGGCGCGCCGGGTCGCCGCGCACCTGCTGGAGGCCAGCGAGGACGACCTGGAGTTCAGCGGCGGCCGGTTCTCGGTCCGGGGGACGCCGGGGGCCGGGATGGACATCCAGGAGATCGCGCTGGCCGTCTTCGCCGCGCACGACTACCCGGAGGGCATCGAGCCCTCCATCGACGCCGAGGCCACCTTCGACCCGGACAACTTCTCCTTCCCGCACGGCACGCACATCTGCGCGATGGAGGTCGACACGGACACCGGCTTCGTGAAGATCCGGAAGTACGCCTGCGTGGACGACGTCGGCACGATCGTCAACCCGCTGATCGTCGAGGGCCAGGTGCACGGCGGCCTGGCGCAGGGGATCGCGCAGGCGCTGTACGAGGAGGCGGTCTACGACGCCGAGGGCAACCTGACCACCGGCACCTTCGTCGACTACCTGGTGCCCTCGGCCACCGACCTCCCGCACTTCGACACCGGGCACACCGTGCACCCGGCCACCGGCAACCCGCTGGGCGCCAAGGGGGTCGGCGAGGCCGGGTGCATCGCCAGCACCCCGGCGGTGGTCAACGCCGCGCTCGACGCCGTCCGGCACCTGGGCGTCACCGACATCCGCATGCCGCTGACCCCCGAGCGGGTGTGGCGGGCCCTGCACACCGGGGGCGACGGCGGCGACCGCGCCGCCGAGGGCAGCAACGCCTACGGCGGTGCGCGCACCAGCGAGTCCGGCTACGAGGAGGCAGAGCAGTGATCCGCCGAAGCGACCCTGGAGCGCAGCCATGATCCCCGCACCGTTCAGCTACGCCCGCCCGACCACGGTCGAGGAGGCGCTGCAGGCGATCGCCGCCGGCGGTGAGGACGTCAAGGTCCTGGCCGGCGGGCAGTCGCTGATCCCGGTCATGCGGCTGCGGCTGGCCGCTCCGGAGACCGTCGTCGACCTCACCCGCGTCCCCGAGCTGCGCGGGGTGCGGGAGGACGGCGACCAGTTGGTCGTGGGGGCGATGACCACCCACGCCGACGTGCTCACCGACCCGCTGCTGGCCCGGTACGGCCGGCTGGTGGTGCAGGCCACCGAGACCGTCGCCGACCGGCAGGTGCGCCGCCGCGGCACGTTCGGCGGCGCGCTGGCGCACGCCGACCCGGCCGGCGACCTGCCGGCGGTGGCGCTCGCGCTGGACGCGGAGTTCGTGCTCGCGGGGCCGTCCGGACGGCGCACCGTCGCGGCGGCGGACTTCTTCGTCGACTACCTCACCACCGCCCTGGACGACGGCGAACTGCTCGTCGAGGTCCGCATCCCCAAGCTCGGCGAGGAGTGGGGGGTGCGGTACGAGAAGTTCAACCGGGTCGCGCAGGCGTGGTCGATCGTCGCGGTGGCCGCCGCCGTCCGGCGGGAGGGTGGGCGGATCACCGAGGCCCGGATCGGGCTGACCAACATGGGCCCCACCCCGCTGCGGGCCCGGGCCACCGAGGCCGCCCTGGTCGGGGTGGACGTCAGCCTGGAGACGGTCACCGCCGCCGCCGCGCAGGCCGCCGAGGGCACCAGCCCGAGCAGCGACCTCAACGCCCAGGCCGACTACCGCCAGCACCTGGCCGCCGTGCTCACCCGGCGCGCGGTCGCCGCGGCGGCGGGTCTGTAGCCGACGGACCGGTCCGTCACATCGGCGCGGCCGTCCGGCGTGCCGCGGGCCGATCTCCTGCGCACCGCCCCCTGACGTGGTCGGATGGGGGCCGCCGAGCAACTCGTCCCCGGAGGTCCCGCAGTGCAGCTGGAGAACTCGTTCATCGTCCCGGTGCCGATCGACGACGCCTGGCGGGTGCTGCTGGACATCGAGCGGATCGCCCCGTGCATGCCCGGTGCCGTGCTCGACTCGGTGACCGGGGACGAGTTCACCGGCCGGGTGAAGGTGAAGCTCGGCCCGATCAACCTGACCTACCAGGGCAAGGCGTCGTTCGTGGAGAAGGACGAGGCGGCGCACCGCGCGGTCATCGACGCCAAGGGCAAGGACCAGCGCGGCAACGGCACCGCGGCCGCGACGGTCACCGCCACCCTGGCGGCCGAGGGCAGCACCACCCGGGTCGACGTGCTCACCGACCTGAACATCACCGGCCGCCCGGCCCAGTTCGGCCGCGGCGTGATGACCGACGTCGGCAACAAGCTGCTGGGCCAGTTCGCCGACAAGCTCGCCGCCCAGCTGGCCACCTCCGGTGACGACGTGACCGTCGACCAGGAGGCGGCCGCGACCCCGCAGGAGCCGACGGTGGCCACGAAGACGGCGGCTGCCGCGTCGAAGGCGGCCGCGACCACCGCCGGCGTGGCGGAGGAGGTGGCGACGTCCGCCGAGGGCAGCGCGCGCGGCCCGGCGAAGAAGGCCGCCACGGCGGCGAAGAAGACGGCCGCGGCCGCGGCCGACAGGGCCGCGGACGCGGAGGCGTCGGCCGGTGCGCCGGCGAAGAAGGCCGTTCCCGCGAAGGCGGCCAAGGCCGCGCCGGCGAAGTCCGCTGCCGCCCGCGCCGCCGAGGGCACGGCCGCGGCGGAGACCGCCCCGGTGCCCGACCCGACGGTGCCGCCGCGCCGCTCGAAGGCGGCCCCGGCGAAGGCCGCCTCGCCGACCGGGGCGACCACGCCGGACACCGTCCCCGCCGCCGAGGCCCCGCCCGAGGCCCCCGCCGACACCCCGGCCACCCCGGCGAAGAAGGCCGCGCCCAGCCGGCCGCCGGCGGGCACCACCGCACCGCCGAACCGGCCCGCCGGCGGCGGACCGGCGAAGAGCACCCCGACCGCCGGGGCACCGGCGCCCCGGCCGGCCCCGTCCCCGGCGCCCGAGCCGGAGCCGATCGACCTGCTCGACGTCGCCGGCGGCGCGGCGCTGACCCGCTACGCGGCGCCGGCCGCCGGGGCCACCGCGGTCCTGGTGCTGCTCGCGCTGGTGCTGCGCCGCCGCCGCAAGCGCTGAGCCCCGGGGGGCCCGGACCTCTTCCCGGGACAGTCGTGCTCTGCCCACCCCGGTGGGCAGAGCAC